>JBOFQO010000360.1:0-4191 GCA_051660925.1 Silanimonas sp.
TGTCGATCGCCGCCGTGCGCGGAATCGAGTCGTGCATCGCGGTGCCGACGATGTGGAACACCTCGTCACGGAACGATCGCCCGGAGCTGTCACGCGCGAGCGCGTCTGGATCATTGACGAAGTGATGCAAGGCGCCGAAGCCGCTCAGCCGTCCGTTCGGTCCGGTCGTCGCGGCTCTCAGAAGAAGATCGGGCGCCGCATGGATGGCGCGCTCCTGTGGGCTAAAGGACTGTCGGCACCACGCGCCCGAAGCCGGCGGCACGTCGCTCTCCACGAACGTCCGGCAAGCCGGCGAAGCGCTCTCCAAGACCTCGCGCCATTCCTGGTTCCGTGCCGCGAGCCACGCCGAGTACTCGTCGGCAGCCAGGTTCATCGAGGGCGACAGCGGCACCGCATCTGCGCCGTCAGCGCCAAGACCAGCGAGAGCGAGTAGGACGCCGCCGAGGGCGCGGCGGCGGAAAGGGCGGAGTGCGTCCATGGCGTGGCGACTGACGTCGGGGGGGTCGCGAGAGCCTACAACAGCCGATGGAGACGATTCAGCGCTCGGAAAGACCGAGGGGCCTTTCGGCCCCTCGGTCCTTTTGCTGGATCAACGCCGCGACGCGGCGGCGATGCGCCTTACTTCGGCGGCTGCCAGGTGTCCTTCTCGGTCGGCCGCAGCAGGAAGCGGCACAGCGCCGGCAGGAACACGATGGCGGCGACCATGTTCACGATGAACAGGAAGGTCAGCATCAGGCCCATGTCGGCCTGGAACTTCAGGTCCGACCAGATCCACGTGGCCACGCCCACCGCCAGCGTCAGCGCGGTGTAGAAGATCGCGATACCGGTGGTCTTCAGCGCGATGAAGTAGCTTTCCGACAGCGTCTTGCCGGCCAGCATCGCCTCGCGCATGCGGGCGAAGATGTAGATCGCGTAGTCGACGCCGATGCCCACGCCCAAGGCCACGACGGTGAGCGTGTTGACCTTCATGCCGATGTCGAGTTCGACCATCAGCGAGTGGCCGAGCTCGGTCACCAGGATCAGCGGCAGCACGATGCAGGCCGCGGCCAACGGGTTACGGAAGCTCAGCAGGCACATCACGAACACCGCGGCATAGAGCAGCCACAGCATGATGTGCTCGCGCGAGCGCACCTCGTCGTTGATTGCTGCAGCGACACCGACGTTGCCGGTGCCGATGCGCGGGTTGATCACGTTCGACGGCGCAACCGACGGGTCGGACATCGCGGCCATGTGCTGCTCGGCCAGCTTCTCGCGGATGCCGGTGCGGTCGAGGTCGGGCAGCGCGGCGTCCTCGGCCAGGCCGAGCACGGTGCGGATGCCGGCCACGTTCGCCGATTCGGCGTCGCGGAAGTCCTTGATGGCCTTGACCACGCGGTCGATGGTCGTCGACTTGTGGTCGGTGAGGAACACCGTCACCGGCATCACCGAGCAGTCGTTGTTGAGCAGGCCGGTGTCGGTCTCGAAGCTCTGCGTCGCGGTGCGCAGGTTGTCCGGCACGCGCGGCAGCTCGCGCCAGCGCACATTGCCTTCATTCCAGCCGGCGTTCGCGATCTTCGCCGCCATCGGCAGGCTGATGACCTGCTGCACGCCCTCGACGTTGGCGAGGTGCCACGACAGCCGGTCGATGGTCTCCATCACCCGGTAGTTGGTGCAAGCGTCCGGGCTGGTCTCGACGATGACGTTGATCGTGTCAATGCCGAGCGCGAAGCGCTGGGTGATCTGCGCGGCGTCCTGGTTGAAGCGCGACTCCGGGCGCAGCTCGGCCACACCGGACTCGGCGTCGCCGATCATCACCTTGTCGCCGTGGGCTTCGGCGAAGAACCAGATCAGCGCACCGGCGACGACCACGACGGCCGCGGCGGCGGGCTTCGAGAGCCTGGAGAGCACCGCCCAGACCTTGTCGAACTGGGTGAGCTGGCGCAGGCGGAACTCACGCTTCTTCTCCATGTTGCGGAGCTTCGTGTAGCTCAGCAGCACCGGCAGCAGCACCAAGTTGGTGAGCAGCGTCAGCGCCACGCCGGCGGTGGCCGTGATCGCCAGCTCGCGCACCATCTGGATCTCGATCAGCATGATCGTGGCGAAGCCGATGCAGCCGGCGAGCAGCGCGACGGTGCCCGGGATCAGCAGCATGCGGAAGCTCGCCTTGGCGGCTTCGAGCGGCGGGATGCCGCGACGCTGGCGCAGCTCTTCAGGGCTGCCGTCCTCCATGCCGCCGAAGAAGATCTCGCCGCGGAAGCGGTTGATCATCTGTTCGCCGTGACTGACCGCGATCGCGAAGATCAGGAACGGCGTCAGCATGTTCATCGGGTCGATGCCGTACCCGAGCAGGCGCAGGGTGCCGAGCATCCACACCACCGCCACGAACGCCGCGAACACCGTCAGCGTCGCCAGCTTCGCGGACGTCGAGTAGATGTAGAGCAGCAGCCAGGTGAACGCGATGGTGATCGCGAAGAACATCACCACCGAGGCCGCACCGTCGGCGATGTCGTCCACCATCTTGGCAAAGCCGATGATGTGGACCGAATAGGCCTCGCCCTCGTACTTGGCGCGGATCGCCTCGAGTTCGTCGCCGACGGCCTGGTAGTCGAGCTTGCCGCCCGGCGCTTGGTCCTCCGGGATCAGCTCGGCCCACACCATCGTCGCCGACCAGTCGCGCGCAACCAGACGGCCGAGGATGTTGGCCTTGACGATGTTGCCGCGGATGCGGTCGAAGTCCTCGGGCGAGGCGGTGAAGCCCTCGACGTTCGGCGAGAACGTGTCTGGGATGACGTTGCCGCCGGAGAAGCCGTCCTCGACCACCTCGACGAAGCGCGTATTCGGGGTGAACAGCGAGCGCACGCGGGCATCGTCGGTGGCCTCCATGGCCATCACGTCCTTGGTGACGTTCTCCAGCGTGGCCAGGTAGGCCTGGTCGAAGATGTCGCCGTCCTTCGCGACCACGGCCACGAGTACGCGGTTGGCGCCGCCGAACTCCGCCATGTACTCGACGAAGGTCGACATGTACGGGTGTTCGCGCGGGATCTGCTTCATGAAGCCGGCATCGACGCGCAGCTGGCTGGCGAAGAAGCCCATCGCCACCGTGACGACGGCGAACAGCGCCAGCACGATCGCGCGGTTGCCGAAGATCGCGCGCTCCAGCGCGCGGTGGAAGGCGCTGTCGCCCGAGGAATTACCGAGCGCCATGGCGGTCCGCTCCCTTGTCGCCAATCAGGATGAGTCCGCCCGCAGCGTCGGGGATGGCGCCCGACAGGACCGGCGTTTCGCCGTCCGCGTTCTGGAAGGTGGTGCGCTCGAACGGCGAGGCGCCGTCGGCGCGACGCAGGATGGTGCCTTCGTTGCCGACCAGCACCGCGCCGCCACCCGGCAGGGCCGAGCCACCCATCAGGGCAACCTCGGTGCCGGTGTCGAGGCGGCTCCAGCTGTTGCCCCCGTCGGTGGACTCGAAGACGTTGCCGCGCAGGCCGAAGGCCAGCACGTGGCCGGCGTCCCAGGTGAGCAGGCCGAACATCGAGCCCTCGTAGGGGAATTCGAGGCGCTGCCAGGTGTCGCCGTTGTCCGACGAGCGGAACATCGCGCCGCGTTCGCCGGCGAGGTAGAGCGTGCCGCCGGTGTCGCGGCCGATGGCGTTGAGGTGCGGATCTTCCTCGTCCTCGAGCACGAGTTCGTCGGCGCTGAGCACGCCGCTGTCGTCGAAGCCCATGCCGTCGTCGACCGGAATCGCATCATCCACAGCTGCGGCGTCGGTCGGTTCGGCGGCCGGCGCCTCGCCGTTCAGCGACAGCGCGGTCCAGTTCTGGCCACCGTCGGTGGTGCGCAGCAGCGTGCTGAAGGCACCGACCGCAAAGCCGGTGTTGGTGTCGACGAACATCAGGTCGAGGATCGGCGCGCCCTGCGAGGGCTCATAGCTCTCCGGGTTCCAGATGTCGAGCCGCTGCCGCGTCCAGGTGTCGCCGTTGTCGCTGGAGCGCAGGATGACCCCGGAGTGGCCGGCGACCCAGAGCTCGCCGTCCGCGCTGGCCACGCTGGTCAGCGCGACGCGCGTCGGCGTGGTGAGCTGCGGCCCGGGCCCGGCGTCGTCGCCGCGCAGCACGATGCCGCGCTCGCCAACCGCGAACAGGCCCGCGCTGGTGCGCGCCAGGTCGCGCAGCAGGGCTTTCGAGGCCAGCGGCATCGCTTCCGAAGGCAGCACGG
>JBOFQO010000361.1:0-6951 GCA_051660925.1 Silanimonas sp.
TGGTCGAACAGCAAGCGGAAGGTGAGGCTGGTGGCCTGTGGCTTCTCGCGACCGCCCTGGCAGCTCATGCCCGCGGCCTCCTTGGCGTCCTTGGTGCGGAAGGTGCAGACGATGGCCGGCTCAAATCGCCAGCTCGACAGCGCAGCGACCGAGACGTCGACGAACTGCTTGCTGAGCTCGGTCACGGCGGGGCACTCGGGCTCGCGAACCAGCGGGCCGGTGTAGCTGACGGCGCCCTCCTCGTCGATGTCGACGCGCATGCAAATGGCGCGCGACGGCACCTGCTGCTGGGTCAGCACCTCGGCGGGGTACTCGGGAAGGCGGTTGCCCGGCTCGTCGATCGGCAGCAGGAAGGTCTGCTTGTCGGTGAGCTGGAGGGCGCCCTCGGCGGCTTCTTCGGCGAAGACGGCGGCGGGCAGCGCGGCCAACAGGGCGGCGGCAAGGGCAAGACGGGTCGGGCGCATGGTGTGGGCTCCTGGGAGGAAACGAGGCGCCGAGCGTACCGCTTGGGTGGGGCGTTCGTCGTGCCCGCTGTCGCCGCAGCGTCAAGGCCCGGGCGGGGCCGGCTTCCGGTAGGCCCACATCTGCCAAAGGTTCAAGGCGTTGACCCCGAGCGTGAAGACGTTGGCGGCGATGATCGGCAGGCTGTCGATCATCACGCCGTACACCAGCCACAGCAGGACGCCGAGGGTAAAGGTGCCGAAGGTCGAGAACGACAGGTCATCAACGTGCTTGCGGCGGAAGTTGCGCACCACCTGCGGCACGAAGGCGACGCTGGTGAGGAAGGCGGCGGCGAGGCCGAGGGCGGTGGTCGTGTCCATGCCGCCACCCTAGCGCGGCCGCAGGGCCTCCGCGAAGGCGTCGGCGACCGCGTCGTAACCGCGAGAGGTCGGATGCAGCTCGTTCGCCCACCAGCGCCGGTACTCGCCGGGTGCGCTCGGCAATACGCCGCGCACGTCGACGTAGCGCACGTGCGCGAGGCCCGGCGTCGCCGCCACGCGCTGCAGCATCGTGTTGAAGCGGTCGATCAGCGCGACCAGCAGCGGGCGGCCGTCCTCGATCGGCCGATAGCCCTTCTGCTCCAGCCCCGGGGCCAGCCAGGGGCCCGGAAGGAACCATGCCCCGCCGGCGAAGCCGCGCCCGTCCGGCACGGCGTAGCCGTAGCCGTGCAGCAGGATCGGCACCGGCGCGCCGACCACCTGCCGGCACACCGCGGTGACCGCACCGAGCAGCACGAGATAGGCCTCGGCCAGGCGCTGGTCGATCACCGCCTCGACCATCCGCGGATGCAGGCCACGCTGCGCCGAGCGGGCGTGGTTCAGCAGCATCGCGAACTCCGCACCGGCGATGTCGTTGCCGCCGCCGGAGATGAGTACACCGACGACGCGGTCGCCGCGCCGCACCACCTTGTCGATGCGTCGGGTGAAGGCGTCGAGCTGAGCGCTGCCGTCGCGGCCGCCCTCGTTGCCATAGGCCATCGACTCCAGCGTGTCGCCGCGCCGCGCTACCGATTCGACGTCGTAGCCGTGGCGGTCCTCAAGCGCGTTGAGCACGTCGTTGAACGGGTAGTCGAACCAGGAATCGCCCTCGGCCACGAGTGTGCCGGCCGAGCGACGCGCGGCGGGGCCGGGCTTGGCGCGCGCGCCGCCGCGCTTCGGCCGCGCCAACGGCGCCTCGGAGCTGGCGTCCGCGACCCTAGCCTCGGCCGCCAAGGCTGCCAGCGCCTTGGCGCGTCGGCGCCGTGACTCCGCCTGGCGCACCATGGCGTCAGTCGCCATCGCGCTACCGAGACGAAGCGCGGTGCGGGGCGATGGCGCAGCGGAATGGGACGAGCGGCGAACGGCCATGGCGGTCTCCTTAGTCGATGATGTCGATGACGCTGCAGATGAATTGGTTGGCGGACAGCACGCCGACGGCGCGGACACGGTGGCCGACGTAGGTTTCAAGTACCGGATCGCCGAAGGACGGCGCGCCGCGCCGGCGGAGGACGTAGGCCTGCGGCTCGACGACCAACACCACGGCCACGCGCGCGCTCTTCGAGGCCGCATTCACTGGCTGCCGTCGCACGTCGCCCTCCAGGGCTAGGGGCTGGCGCATGGCCTCAGCGGCTATGGACGCGGCGCACGTGGACGACGCGGTCACCTTCGAGCGTGGCGATGATCGCGACGACGCCGCGCGGCGTGCGCGGGCCCGTCGTCGTCGTCGCGACGGCAGGGCGGCGGCCGGTGACGGCATGGATGCTGCGCATCGACCGGCTGGAACCCACGCCGGGCGGCAGCGTCCGGCCCGCGCCGGGCGGGAACGCGATGCGCCAGGTGGCGAGGCGCGGCTCGCGCAGGCCCGATTCCTTCGCTGCCGCCAGCAGCAGAGTGCGCACTGCGGGCGGCGTCTTCAGCGCCTCCGGCACCGCGGCCCCGATGCTGCGCGCCAGATTGACGCCGGTGCGCGCCAACCGCTCGCGCCGGAAGGCACGCGCCGCGGGCTGCAGAAGCTTGCTGCGGCGGGCCTTGGCCAGCGTGTCGCTGCGGGCGAACGAATGCGTCGGGGCCTGTACCGGATGCACCGACGGATCACCGAGCAGCAGGAACTGCAGCAGCGTCTTCAGATCGGCTGGATCGTGATGCGAGTACTGAGCGATGAAGCGCTGCCGGGCTTCGAGCGTGGCGCGCCCCAGCGAAGCGCCGCCCATCACCGCTTCGACGAAGTACTGGCAGATCAGGTCGGCTTGGCCGTTGCCCTCGGCCGGCCCGTAAGCGATGCAGCTGCTGCCGAAGAACCCATAAGCGCCGTTCGCGAGGTAGGTGGAACAGAGCCCCGGCTTGCCGTCGGCGTCGGCGGGGTCGTAGAGCTCGGCGCCATAGCAGCATTCCGCGGCAACGACCGCCCCCGCGCTGACGCGGCCGTCGAGCCGCGCGCTCTCGTGCGCGAGGTGGTAGGTATCCACCGGGCCTTCGCCGAGGAAGGTCGGATCGAGCGTGTTGCCGTGGCAGTTGATGAAGTGGATCCGCGGCGCGAGCTCGCGGCGGCTCCAGCGCGGGCCCGACGCCGGTGAGGTGTGCAGCGGCGCGCCGGCACCGAACAGCTTGCGCACCGAGAGCTCGGTGGAATCCACCCAGACGCGTGCACTCAGCGCGAAGCACTCGGCGTAATCGCCGTGCGGGCGCGACGTGTGCGTGGCGGCCACGTCGATGAGCCGCAGCAGCGCATCGGGCGCGCTGGCGAACGGCAGGTCCGGCAGTCGCCCCACCACGCGCGTCGGTCCGAGGAAGCGGTGTGGCTGCCTGCCGAAGCCAGCCTCGCAGGCGTACGGCAGGTCGCTGGGCACGTCCTCGTCGTCATCGTCGTTGTCCGGGTCGGCGTCCGCATTCATCGGATTGCGCAGCGCGATATGCGGCACCACATCCCAGGCGCCGATGATCAGCAAGTAGTCCGGCCGCAGGTGCCGGAACAGCGCGTCGACGGCGGATTTCGCCGCGCGTTCGTCGGCCGGATCAAGTGCCGGCTTGCCCTTGGCTTGGCGCAGCGCCGCGGCGTCGTCGAGGTAGACGAGCTTTGCGCGCAGCCCGCGTGCGGCATCGGCGGCGACCAGCCGCTTCAGCGCCTCAACGACCTCACCACGCCGCGCGCCGTACTTCGCTCGCAGCGCGCCGCGATGGGTAACGATGAGCTTCTCGACGCGCGGGGCCTCGCGACGCGAGGATGACGCCGGGGACGCGGTTCCGGTGCGGGCCATGGGGGCAGCCTCGTGGAGGGGGCGCTCCAGTGTCCACCTCGGCGGCGCGGCGCGCCACCTCGGGCGAAATGCGTGCATCGATGCCGTGCCGGTGACGGATCCTGCACGGCGCTTGGACGCTCGGCGCGGCAGGATTCACGCCACTCCGCAACCAGAAGACGCCGCCAATGCCCCTGCCCCGTGCCTTATCGATCCCGCCCGCCACCGCGCTCTTCGCGGCGCTGGCAATCGGCGTCGCGGCAGCGTTCGCCAGCACCCCGCTCAGGGCCAGCGCACTGCCCGAGACCCTGCCCGACGCGCTGCCCGCCGGCACCGCGAACGCGCCAGTCACAACGCTCGATCTCGAGCGCTATGCCGGCCGCTGGCATGAAGTGGCGCGGCTACCGATGTTCTTCCAGCGCCACTGCGTCGGGGACACCACCGCCACATACACGCGCCAGGGCGACGGCACGATCGAAGTGCGCAATGCCTGCCGCACCGACGACGGCCGCATCGAATCGACTGGCGTGGCGCGCACGGCTCGCGGCGGCGGCGCGTTGGAGGTGCGCTTCGCGCCGGACTGGCTGGGCTGGCTGCCGATGGTGTGGGCCGACTACTGGGTGGTCGACCTCGATCCCGAGTACCGCTGGGCGGTGGTCGGCGGGCCGAAGCAGGGCGCGATGTGGATCCTGTCGCGCGAACCGACGCTCGACCCCGTCGTGTTCGAACGCCTCGTCGAGCGCGCCACGGCGCGCGGCTACAAGCTGGACGAACTGGTCGTCGACCCGGCCCAGCGCGACCGCAACGCGGCCGAATAGGCCACGCCTTCGAGGCCCGCGGCTTCGGCGTCGATCGCGAGCGCATCGATCCGGTGCGCCTCGCGATACGCATCGCGCGGCAGGTCGGTGTCGAGCAGGCCGAGGTCGAAAGCGAGGTCGTCGCTGTAGCCCGGCAGCAGCACCCGCCAGCTCATCGGCACCGTGCCAGGGGCCAGCGCATCGACCGCGTCAACAATGGTGCTCGTGCAGTTCGCCGTCAGCGTGTTGTAGAACTCGGGCCTCGCGGCCAGCGCGTTTGCGCGCCCGATCAGGGCCACGAACAAGGCCCGCGCCTGCGCCGGCGTGGCCTTCAGCCGGTACAAATGCACGGCGTCGCGACGATGCGCGGCACGCAGACCGATCAGATCGCGCTCGTCACCGGCCACCAGCATCAGCTCGTACCGCCGCAGCAGGCCGGCGATCGGCGAGTACGACTCGCCGCGTTCCTTGCGCACCTCGGCGGAGACCGCAAGGTGGCGGCCGTCGCGGAAGCCGAAACTCAGGAAGGTGTGTGCCGGGCCGCGCCAGTCAGCGAAGGGCTCGACGATGAACCACGCGCTCTCCAACTCGGCAAGGTCGTACTCGCGAGTTTCCCAGCGCACGTCGAAGTCGGTGGTGCTGCGGTAGCGTGCGTTGCGCACGTTCGACAGGGTGACGGCATCGCCGTCAATGCGCGCGGTCGCGGGCTGCGCCTGGTCTGGCGACCAGTCGCGATCGTTCGAGGGATGGACGAACAGCACGAGGGCCAGCCAGGCGAGCACCGCGGCGAGGCCGACCAACAGGAAGGCGACGAGCATGGCGCGGACCTTCGTCGGGGCAGAGGCGAACGGGCGGGGGCGCAGGCGGCGGAGCATCACGGGCAAGGGTACAGTGCGGCCTCCACGGGAGGACACCACCGATGCGCTCGACCCTGCTGTTCGCCGCCCTCACCCTCGCCCTCGGCACTGCCGAAGCCGCCGAGACCGAGCGTTACGTCGTGCTGACGCCGGAGGCCACCATCGGCCACCTGCACGCCATCGTCGACGAGGCGAGCATCAGCGTCGACTACGACGTCAAGGACAACGGTCGTGGGCCGACGATGAAGGAAACGCTGCGCCTTGACGATACCGGCTTCCCGATCGAATGGGCGATCAGCGGCGCGACGACCTTCGGCAGCAAGGTCGACGAGCGCTTCGCGGTCATTGACGGCAAGGCCACGTGGAAGGACGCGGTGGGCGCGGGCGAATCGGCCGCACCGAACGGCGCGCTATCCGTCGCGCAAAGCGGCACGCCGTGGGCACTGGGCCTCTACGCCCGCGCGCTGCTGGCCGACGCGGACAACCGCCTCGCCACCCTGCCCGGCGGCGAACTGCGCCTCGAGAAAGGCGATCCGCTCGAGGTCGGTAGCGGTGCGGCGAAACAGACCGTGCAGCGCGTGACGCTCTCCGGCCTCGACCTCGACCCGACCCACCTGCTGGTCGAAGCCGACGGCGACCTGTTCGCTGTACTGGCCACGCGCGGCCTGTTGATCCGCGAGGGTTTCGAGGCCGACGCCGAGCGCCTGCGCCAGCTCACCGTCGAACTCGGCGAGCAGCGTTTCATCGCGATGCAGGCCGACGTCGCACACCGCTACGAGCACCCCATCCGCATCCGCAACGTGCGCGTGTTCGACCCGAAGACCGGCACGCGCTCCGAGCCGATGAGTGTCGTCGTGCACGGCCGCCGCATCAGCGGCGTGCAGCCGAACGATGCGGTCGGCACCGGCCCCGAAGTCCTCGTCGACGGCGAGGGCGGCACACTCGTTCCCGGCATGTACGAGATGCACGGCCACATCGGCCAGAACCGCACCGTGCTGAACCTCGCCGCCGGCATCACTTCGGTCCGCGACATGGGCAACGACAACGACGTGCTCGATCGCCTGATCCAGAGCATCGAGTCCGGCAAGCTCGCCGGCCCGCGCATCACCCGCGCCGGCTTCATCGAAGGCCGTAGCCCGTTCAATTCCAACAACGGCTACCTCGTCAGCAGCCAGGCGCAGGCGCTGGAGGCGGTGCGCTGGTACGCGGCGCGTGGCTACCCGCAGATCAAGCTCTACAACAGCATGAACCCGGCGTGGTCGGCGGCCGCCGCCGCGGAGGCGCACCGCCTTGGCCTGCGCGTGTCGGGCCACATCCCGGCCTTCAGCAATGCCGACGCGATGATCGACGCGGGCTACGACGAGCTCACCCACATCAACCAAATCATGCTTGGCTGGGTGCTGACGCCGGAGGAAGACACCCGGACCCTGCTGCGGCTGACGGCACTGAAGCGGCTCGATGACCTTGACCTCGCCTCGCCGCGTGTGCGCAAAACCATGGATGCGATCGTCGCGAAGAAGGTGGCCGTCGAGCCGACGCTGGCCATCCACGAGAACCTGCTGCTGAACCAGGACGGGCAGATCCC
>JBOFQO010000362.1:0-2257 GCA_051660925.1 Silanimonas sp.
CGTCGAGCTGCCCAGCCAGTTCATGGAGAACTTCGGCTGGAAGCGCGAGGCGCTCGATCGGTTCGCGCGGCACTGGCAGACCTTTGAGGCGCTGCCCGACGACCTGTTCGCGAAGATGACGGCGGCGCGGCACTTCCACGCCGGGCTGTTCCTCGTGCGCCAGCTCGAATTCGCGCTGTACGACTTCCGCCTGCACCTCGAGTACGACCCGGCACGTGGCCCGCGCACGCTGGAACTGCTCGACGCCGTGCGCGCCGAAGTAAGCGTGATCACGCCGCCGGCCTGGCACCGCTTCCCGCACGCGTTCACGCACATCTTCGCGGGCGGCTACGCGGCCGGCTACTACAGCTACCTGTGGGCGGAAGTGCTGAGCGCCGATGCGTTTGGCGCGTTCGAGGACGCCGCGAAGGCCAGCGGCACAGTGTTCGACGCCGCCACCGGCGCGCGCTACCGCCGCGAGATCCTTGCCGTCGGCGGTTCGCGACCGGCGCTGGAAAGCTTCATCGCCTTCCGCGGCCGCGAACCCGACCCGAACGCGCTGTTGAAGAGCTACGGCCTCGCGGCCTAGCGCATCGCCTCGGTGAAGGCCGCCACGCAACGCGCGATGGCGGCATCGTCGATATCGAGATGGGTGGCGAGCCGCACCCGTGGCCCGCCGACGTTGGCGAGGATGCCGTTTGATTCGAGGGTGCGTCGCAGCCGCGGCAGCGTGGCCTCCGGCACGGTGACGAAGACCAGGTTGGTCGGCGGCATCTCGACGCGCAGGCCGGGCAGCGCGGCCAATCCCTCGGCGAGATCGCGCGCACGCCGATGGTCGTCGGCCAAGCGCGCGACGTGGTGGTCGAGCGCATGCAACGCCGCCGCGGCGAGCATGCCCGCCTGTCGCCAGCCGCCGCCGAGCAGCTTCTTCAGGCGCTTGCCGCGCGTGATCAACTCGCCACTGCCCAGCAACACTGAACCCACCGGCGCGCCGAGGCCTTTCGACAGGCATACCGAGACGCTGTGGAAGGGCGCGACGAGCTGGCGCACCGCCACGCCCTGCGCGACCGCCGCATTGAACAACCGCGCACCATCGAGGTGCAGCATCAGGCCGCGCTCGTCGCAGAGCGCGCGGGCGCTCGGCGCGTAGTCGAGCGGCAGCGGGCGGCCATGCCAGGTGTTCTCGAGGCAGAGCACGCGACTGCGCGCGAAGTGCGGGTCGTCGGGCTTGATCGCCGCGCGCACGGCGTCCAGCGGCAGCGTGCCGTCGTCAGCCTGCGGGATCGGCTGCGGCTGGATCGACCCCAGCACGGCCGCGCCGCCACCTTCGTACTTGTAGGTGTGCGCATCGGCGCCCACGAGGTACTCGTCGCCGCGCTGGCAATGCGCCATCAGCGCGATCAGGTTGCTCTGCGTGCCGCTGGCGACGAACAGCCCGGCCTCGAAGCCGAGCTCGGCCGCGAGCCGCGACTGCAAGGCGTTGACGGTGGGGTCGTCGCCGTAGACGTCGTCGCCGACCTCGGCGCGCTGCATGGCGTCGCGCATGGCGGGCGTCGGGCGGGTCACGGTGTCGCTGCGGAAGTCAGCGCAGGCGCTCGGGTCGCGGAACGGACTCATGGACGCATCTGGGCCGTGTCGCGGAGGAAACGCAAGCGCAGGGGCCCAATGCCATGCGGCGCCGCGCCGTCGCGATCCGCTCGCCGCCAGCCGCGTGCGCCCTCGGCGCAGCGCAGCTCCGCCACGCCCGGCGCTGCCGGCAGGCGATGGCCCTCGCCGCAGCGCCACGCGAGGCGCTGCGCCGCGGCGCGCAGGGCGCCGCTGTCGAAGGCGCTGACGGGCAGCGGCGCGCGCTGCCGGGTGGCGCGTGCGCTGCCGGCATCGATCTCAAGCCGCACGGATTGCGCGCTGGAATCGGCAGCAGACGGCGCGGCCTCGATCACCAGCGTCGCGCCGGGCACGAGGTACCAGGCCTCGACCTCGTCGCGCCTCGTCAAATCCCGCCGCATCACCCAGCCGCCGGCTTCGCCGATGGCGCGGATCTCGCGGCGGCCGCCGCGTTCGCGCACCAGCAGGGCCGAGGTCTCGTCGGCGCCGTAGCCCCAGCGCGCCTCGGCGGCCTGCATCGCCATCAGCAGGCGCAGCTCGCGGCTGCGCTCGGAGAAATGCGTCTCGACGATGGCGCCTTCGGCAAGCTTAAGTCCGCCGGCCGGCCACAGCGCCAGCGCGTCTTCCGGCACGCCGCCGCAGCGGCCGCCGCGCGCGCAGCCCGGCTCCGGCG
>JBOFQO010000363.1:0-1764 GCA_051660925.1 Silanimonas sp.
CGGCGGCTGGGCCGCCGTGTCGCCAAGATTGACCCAGGCGCCCGGCGCGGGGGGGTGGGGAACGGCGAACAGGGTGGCGTAGCCGAACATGCCGGCATCAAGCGGGGCGGTCGCTGCGTTGGCCTGGATCTCGTCGAGCGCCGTCCTGTCGGCGTCCACAGCCGTCTGCATCGCCGTGTCGATCCGGCGAACCTGGGCAATGCCGGAGAGCAAGGCGAGCGTCATCAGCACGGCCACGGCGAGCGCGGCCACCAGCACGAGCCGCGAGCGGGCGACGAGTCGAAGTTCCATCATCATGCGCGTCGCTCCAGCCGTCGTCCCAGGGCCATCAGCCCGACGATGCCCAGCAGCAGCCAGACGGCGATCTGCATCGCCGATTGCGCGAGCGTCGGCGTGGCGACGCCGAGTGCGGGTAGGGCGATGGCGGCCCGCGGCACATCGGCCCAGTGCGTGGCGTCGAGCTTCTGTTCGCGGTCGTTGAGCGCCGCGATCTTGGTGGCATGCAGCTGGTTCAGCGCCTGCACGGTGGCGTAACGCCGGCGTTCGGCCTGGTCGAGGAAATCGCGGTGGTGGGCGAGATCGGTGCCAGCGAGGGCCTGCGCGGCGTCGCGTGCGGCCAGCGTCGGCAGCGCCCAGCCGAAGCCCGCGGCGATCTCGCCCTGCGCTTGCCAAGCATCGCGCTGCCGGTCGATTTCGGCGGCGATGGCTTCGGTGGTCAATCGCTCGCCCTCAAGCATCACCAGCCCTCCGAAGTTCACCGGCAGGTCCTCGACGCGCGCCACGCCGTACTCGTCGAGCACGCGCTGACGGAAGGTGCTGAAGTGCGCGCTGTTGGGGTCGTGCGCGTCACCGACGGCAGCGAGCGCAACGGCGACGCGCTGTTCGACTTCGGCCTGCGTCGGTGCCGGGTACGAAAGCTCGGCCCAGGTCGCGACGGCTCGCGGCGCGACGACCGACAGCGTGAACCAAGCCACGACGCCGCACAGCAGCGCCCCCATCACGGAGCGGGCCAGCGCGGAGACCAGCACGGTGCCGATGGCCGCGAGCGCCAGCACCGCCGAGAAGATCGCGCCGAGGCCCAGCGCGCGCGCCGCCAGCGCCGGCTCGGCGATCGTTGCCGCCAGTAAGGTGAGGAAGGCCGGTGCGGCCATCAGCAGTCCGAAGACCCACAGCGCCGCGGCCTTGCCAGCGAGCAGTTCACCGCCGCGCGCACCACCGATCAGGCTGGTCGCCAGCACGCCGCTCTGGCGTTCGCCGGCAACGGCGGCGACCCCCGCCAACAGCAGGAGCAGCGGCAGCCACTGCTGGACGACGATCGACGGTGAGAGATCGCCCAGGCGAAGCAGGCCACCGGACAGCGCTGCATCGCTGAAGTTCGCGGTGTTCTGGCGATGCCCTTCGAGGAACACGCTGCGCCCGACTTGCGACTCGATGC
The DNA here is from genome assembly GCA_051660925.1 of Silanimonas sp. Lineage (GTDB taxonomy): Bacteria > Pseudomonadota > Gammaproteobacteria > Xanthomonadales > Xanthomonadaceae > Silanimonas. The sequence goes on from JBOFQO010000363.1 coordinate 1,436, forward strand.
CCCAGTCGATGCGCGCCAGTGGCCCCGGCGACTTGAACACGAAGTCGCCGGCGTGCACCACCCGATGCGGGTGTCGGTCGGGCTGCGCGGCCCAGTCGCGGTCGGCGCGCGCGGCATAGCCCGCCTGCCGTTCGGCCGTCTGTGCCTCGCGCACCGCGCCCAGACCGAGCGACAGCAGCAGCACGCCCAGCCCAAGGGCGCCGAGCGTGCGCGCTAGGCGTTCGCGGACCAGTCGCCGGAGCTCATTGGCGGCCACGGCGGCGGCGCGTTGCAGCGCGCTCATGACGCGAGGTCTGCGCGCCTGGCGTACAGCCGGCGCAGTGCGGCCG
>JBOFQO010000364.1:0-7429 GCA_051660925.1 Silanimonas sp.
TCGCGGCTGATGCCCTCGCCGTAGAGGATCTCCGTGACGATCTGCTTGAACGGCGGCGCCAGCTTGTTCTTGACCACCTTGATCTTGGTCTGGTTGCCGATGATGTCGTCGCCCTTCTTGACCGCGCCGATGCGGCGAATGTCGAGGCGTACCGAAGCGTAGAACTTCAGCGCATTGCCGCCAGTGGTGGTCTCAGGGTTCTGGCCAGGCATCATCACGCCGATCTTCATGCGCAGCTGGTTGATGAAAATCACCATCGTGTTGCTGCGCTTGATGTTGCCGGTGAGCTTGCGCAGCGCCTGGCTCATCAGGCGGGCCTGAAGGCCGACCTGCATCTCGCCCATCTCGCCCTCGATCTCGGCCTTCGGCGTCAGCGCGGCGACCGAGTCGACCACGACCACGTCGACAGCGTTGGAGCGCACCAGCATGTCGGCGATTTCCAGCGCCTGCTCGCCGGTGTCCGGCTGGCTGATCAGCAGATCGTCGAGGCTGACGCCCAGCTTCTGCGCGTAGGTGGGGTCGAGCGCGTGCTCGGCGTCGATGAAGGCCGCGGTGCCGCCGGCCTTCTGGCACTGCGCGATGACCTGCAGGGTGAGCGTGGTCTTGCCCGAGGACTCCGGGCCGTAGATCTCGATGACGCGGCCCTTCGGCAAACCGCCGATGCCCAGCGCGATGTCGAGCATCAGCGAGCCGGTGCCGATGACCTCGGTGGTCTCGACGTTCTTGTCGCCCATGCGCATCACCGTGCCCTTGCCGAACTGGCGTTCGATCTGGGTCAGGGCGGCAGTGAGGGCGCGCTTCTTGTTTTCGTCCATCGCGGTCATCGTCGTGATCTCGGGTCAGAGGGTGTGGAAAGGAGTCTGGGGGCGGCGTTTCGCACAGGCTGAGACAGCGGCGGAACGTGGGAGAAGAATCGCGCCGGCGACGCGCGCGGCCCAGCCGAAAGCGCCGCGGCGCGGGGTCGGAAACCGGCGCGGCGCAACGTCGGCCGCGCTCACCGCGAGGGTCTCAGCAGGCCGCAGAACAAGCCTTCGATGGCGAAGTCCTGGTCGTCGGCGACCTCGATCGGCGCGTGCTCCGGGTTGCGCGGCATCAGGCGCAGGCCATCGCCGCCGAAGTGCAGCACCTTGACCGTGATCTCGCCGTCCACCCGCGCGATGACCACCTGGCCATGACGCGCATCGGCGGTGCGACGCACGCCGATCAGGTCACCGTCGAGGATCGCCTCGTCGCGCATCGAATCGCCCTGCACGCGCAGCAGGTAGTCGGGTGTCGGGTGGAAAACGTGGCGGTCGAGCACGACGGTGGTGTCGCTGCCGATGTCTGCGCCGAGGGGTTGGCCGGCGGCGACGCGACCCAACACCGGCAGGCGCACGGCGTCGTCTTCCGCCATCGGTTTGAGCGCCAGTGCCGACTGCGCCTTCGCCGGCGCCTGCAGCACGCGCAGGCCGCGGGCCTTGCCGGGCAGGCGCTCGATGGCGCCAGCGGCCTCAAGGGCCTCAAGGTGGTACTGCGCGGCGCGCACACTTTTGAAGCCGAAAGCCCGAGCGATCTCGGTCTGCGAGGGCGGCATGCCCTCTGACTCGATGCGATCGGCGATCAGTTCGAGGATAGCGGTCTGGACATCGGTCAGCGGCATGGTGGTAGTAATACTACTAATCACCCTGCCCCACAAGCCCTCAGTCCGCCGTCATCTCCAGAAGCCCGCGCAGCGCCGCGGCGATGGTCTGCCGCCGCACGGCCTCGCGGTTGCCGGCGAAATGGAAGACCTCGGACTTGGGGTAGCCGCCTCGTCGTTTCCAGCCGATCCAGACGGTGCCGACCGGCTTTTCAGCGGTACCGCCACCCGGGCCGGCGATGCCGGTGACCGCCACGGCGAGCGATGCCGCCGAGTTCGCCAGCGCGCCCGAGACCATCTCGATCACCGTCTCGCGGCTGACGGCACCCTCTTTCTCGAGCGTCTGCGGCCGCACGCCGAGCATCGCCTGCTTGGCCTCGTAGCTGTACGCGACCATGCCGCAGTCGAACCACGCGGAGCTGCCGGCGAGGTCGGTGAGGGTCTTGGCGATCCAGCCGCCGGTGCAGCTCTCGGCCGTGCTGACCACGTGGCGCTTGGCGATGAGCGTTTCGGCGAGCTGGCGGGCCTGCGCGCCAAGCTCGGCATCGCTGGGGAGGTGGGCGGTGTCCATGCCGCTAGACTAGCCGGCCCTCGCCCGACCGGTCAGCCCGCGCGTTCCGAATGGCCAGCGACGCCCCGCAGCACACCCCGCTGATGAAGCAGTTCTTCGCCGCCAAGGCGGAGCACCCGGACCTGCTGCTCTTCTTCCGCATGGGCGATTTCTACGAGCTGTTCTACGACGACGCCCGCAAAGCAGCGCGCCTGCTCGACATCACCCTGACGCAGCGCGGATCCTCGGGCGGCGCACCGATCCCGATGGCCGGCGTGCCGGTGCACGCCTACGAGGGCTATCTCGCGAGGCTCGTCGCGCTCGGCGAATCGGTGGCGGTCTGCGAGCAGATCGGCGACCCAGCGCTGGCCAAGGGTCTCGTCGAGCGCAAGGTCGTCCGCATCGTCACCCCGGGCACGGTCACGGATGAAGCCCTGCTGCAGGAGCGCCGCGACACCCTGCTGATGGCGGTGGTGCGCGGGAAGAATGGTTATGGGCTGGCGTGGGCGGACCTCGCGGGCGGGCGCTTCCTCGCCAACGAGGTGGCCGACGACGACGCGCTGACGGCAGAGCTGGCGCGCCTCGAGCCGGCGGAACTGCTGGTGCCCGACGAGGACGGCTGGCCTTCCGCCGTCACCCAGCGCCAGGGGGGCCGTCGCCGCGCACCGTGGTTGTTCGACGCCGACAGCGCGCGTCGCGGCCTGCTGCGCTTCTTCGGCCTGCACGACCTGACGTCGTTTGGGCTCGAAGGCAAGCCGCTCGCGACTGCCGCCGCGGGCGCCTTGCTCGGCTACGTCGAGGAGACGCAGAAGCAGCAGTTGCCGCACCTCTCCGGCATCGCTATCGAATCCGCCGACGAGGCCATCGCGCTGAACGCCGCCACGCGCCGGCACCTTGAGATCGACACGCGCGTCGACGGCAACACCGCGCACACGCTGCTTGGTGTTGTCGATTCTACGATCACTCCGATGGGTGGCCGCCTGCTGCGGCGCTGGTTGCACCGGCCGCTGCGCACGCAGGCCTTGGTGGCTGAGCGCCACCACGCCGTGCGCAGCCTGCTGGAATCCCGTGCCTTCGAGACCACGCGCGAAGCACTGCGCCGCGTCGGTGATCTAGAACGCATTCTTTCGCGCGTGGCCCTGCGCTCGGCGCGCCCGCGCGATCTGTCGACCTTGCGCGATGGCCTCGCGCTGTTCCCAAGCTTGCGCGAATCGCTGGCATCGCTTGATTCACCGCGCCTTGCCGCCCTGCTCGCCCGTCTCGGCGAACACACCGGCACCGCCGAATGGCTGATGAAGGCCATCGCCCCGCAGCCGCCGCTGAAGCTGGTGGACGGCGGCGTGATCGCGGAAGGGGTCGACGCCGAGCTCGACGAGCTGCGCGTGCTCTCGACCAATGCCGACCAGTTCCTGCTCGACCTCGAGGCCCGCGAGCGCGCCGCCACCGGCATCGCGACGCTGAAGGTCGGCTACAACCGCGTGCACGGCTTCTACATCGAGATCAGCAAGGGCCAGGCCGACAAGGCGCCGCTGCACTACAGCCGGCGGCAGACGCTGACGGGTGCCGAGCGTTACATCACCGACGAACTGAAGCAGTTCGAGGACAAGGTGCTCTCGGCGCGCGACCGTTCGCTGTCGCGCGAGAAGCAGCTCTGGGAAGACCTGCTCGACGGCCTCAACGCCGCGCTGAACCCGCTGAAGGCCGCCGCCGACGCGGTGGCCGAGATCGACGTGCTGGCCGCCTTCGCCGAGCGCGCGCTGGCGCTGGACTGGGCCGAACCGCAGCTCGTCACCGAGCCCGGCATCGCCATCGAGCGCGGCCGCCATCCGGTGGTCGAAGCCGTGCGCGAGGCGCCCTTCGAACCCAACGACTTGGTGCTGACGCCCGTGCGGCGGATGCTGGTGATCACCGGCCCGAACATGGGCGGCAAGAGCACTTACATGCGCCAGGCCGCGCTGATCGTGCTGCTCGCCTACGTCGGCAGCTTCGTGCCGGCCTCGCGCTGCGTGCTCGGGCCCGTCGACCGCATCCTGACGCGCATCGGTGCCGGCGACGACCTCGCCAAGGGCCAGTCGACGTTCATGGTCGAGATGAGCGAGACGGCCTACATCCTCCACCACGCGACAAAGCACTCGCTGGTGCTGATGGACGAGATCGGCCGCGGCACCTCGACGTACGACGGCCTCGCGCTGGCGCAGGCCTGCGCGCTGCATCTCGCCAACGTCAACCGCGGCTTCGTGCTGTTCGCCACGCACTACTTCGAGCTGACCGCGCTGGCCGGCGATGGCAGCGGCGGCATCGTCAACGTGCACCTCGACGCCGTCGAGCACGGCGAGAAGCTGGTCTTCATGCACGCGGTGAAGGACGGCCCCGCGAACCGTAGCTTCGGCCTCCAGGTCGCCGCGCTTGCCGGATTGCCGCGCGCGGTGCTGGGCGAAGCGCGGCGCACGCTCGCGGAACTTGAGCAGCGCAGCCGCGACATGCCGGCGACGGCAACGTCACCGGCCGCGATCGAACAGCCGGCGCAGATGGCGCTGTTTCGCAGCCCGCCGCCGGCGCTGGATGCACTGGCCGCGGTCGATCCCGACGAGCTGACACCGAAGCAGGCGCTCGAGGCGCTGTACCGCATCAAGGCGATGCTGTAGCCACCACGCGCCGACCGTTGCAGCGGGCTGCCGAGAGGTCCAGCATGCGTGCACCCCATGCGGAGGCAGCGCCATGTCCGGACTCGTCGAGCAACTGATGCAAACCTTGGGCCCGCAGGTCATCGAACAGATGTCGGGCAAGCTCGGCGCGTCACCACAGCAGACCCGCAGCGGCCTGGCGGCCGCGCTGCCGGTGATCCTCGGGGCAATGCAGCGCAACGCCAGCAGCCCCGACGGCGCTTCGGCCCTGCAGGGCGCACTGCAGCGCAACCATGCCAACGCCGATCTCGGCGGCCTGGTCGGTGCGGTGCTTGGCGGACGGAACAGCGACGGCGCGGCGATCCTCGGCCACGTACTCGGTCAGCGCACGCCGCGCGCAGCGCAGGGCATCGGCGCGGCGAGCGGCTTGGACGGCGCGCAAGCGCAAAACCTGATGGCGATGCTGGCACCGCTGGTCATGGGCGCGCTGGGCAAGCAAGCCTCGGGCGGCGGCAATCTCGCCTCGATCCTCGGCGGTGCAACGCAGCAGCTCGATCAGCAGGGCGGCGGCATCGGCTCGAAGCTGATGACTGCGGTGCTCGACCGCGACGGCGACGGCGATGTCGACTTCGCGGATCTTGCGGCGATGGCGTCCGGCGGCAACGCGGCGCCACCGTCGGGTGGTGGTGGTCTGGGCGGGCTGCTCGGCGGCCTGTTCGGCGGCGGGCGCTGACGCAGGGCACGTCGGTCATCGGCCGCATCGACGACCCAGGCCGCGACGCCCTGCCGGACTTCAGAGCGCGTCGAGGTCGCCCAGAGCCTGGATGAGCCGGCGCTGACGCTTGTTCGGGCGCGTTTCAGGCGCTTGATAGCCCTGCGCTTCGAAGCGGCGCTTCTCGCGCTCGGCGAGGCGCGCGGTGATCGACGCGTCCGATTCCACGTAGAGCTGCTGCGCAACGCTCGCCGCGCCGCGCTGGTCAGACAGCCCGCGTACCTCGACGTCGTAGCGCTCACCGGCGCGCTCGATCTGCAGCGCGACGCCGACCCGCACCGCGCGGCTCGGCTTCAGCGGCTGGCCGTCGATGCGGACCTGGCCGAGCTCGATGGCCTTCTTCGCCAGCGCGCGGGTCTTGAAGAAGCGCGCGGCCCAGAGCCAGAGGTCGAGGCGGACGCCGCCTTCGCCTTCGGGCGCGGGATGGGCATTCGACGGAAGCTTGCTCATCGATGGACGTCGGCAGCCAAGGGAAGCATGTCGCACGGGTTTCCGGAAACGCGAACGGCCGCGCGAGGCGGCCGTCCGGGGTTGGCGCTTGCGCGGCCGGGATTACTGGGCGGACTTGCGGGCCGCCAGGTCTTCCTTGATGCGGGCCTTCTTGCCCTCGAGGTCGCGCAGGTAGTACAGCTTGCCGGCGCGGACCTTGCCGTGGCGCTTCACTTCGACCGAGTCGATGATCGGGCTGTGCGACTGGAACACGCGCTCGACGCCGAAGCCGTGCGAGATCTTGCGGACGGTGAACGACGAGTTGAGGCCGCCGTTCTTCTTGGCGATGACGACGCCTTCGAAGGCCTGCACGCGCTCGCGGTTGCCTTCCTTCACCTTGACGTTGACGATCACCGTGTCACCCGGGCTAAACGCGGGAAGCTGACGCTGGATCTGCTCGGCCTCGAACTGGGCGACGATCGACTTGTTGAGCTGGCTCATGGCTTTAAAACCTGTGTAGTTCTTCTAGATGCCGCGCCACGCAGGCTCAAGGCCCGGGCGAGTCGGAAAGTATACCCCCGTCTTGACAGCCGGCGCTAGGGGCTGTCGGGGCTCGAAACTTGACGGGCGATGAATTCGGCGAGCAGGGCGCGGTCCTGCCGGCTCAGGTCCATCCGGGCCAGCAGGTCCGGGCGGCGCAGCCAGGTCCGGCCGAGGGCCTGTTGCCGACGCCAGCGGGCGATCTTCGCGTGGTCGCCGGACAGCAGCACCTCGGGCACACCCTCGGTCCCCAGCGTTTCCGAGCGGGTGAAGTGCGGGCAATCCAGCAAGCCGTCCTCGAAGCTGTCCTGCACCGCTGACGCGGCGTCGTTCAGGGCCCCGTCGAGCAGGCGCCCGACCGCGTCGATGACGACGGCCGCGCCCAATTCGCCGCCCGACAGGACGTAGTCGCCGATCGACAGCTCCTCGTCGACGTGCCGGGCGACGAAGCGCTCGTCGACGCCCTCGTAGCGGCCGCAGAGCAGCACAAAGCCGGGGGTTGCGGCCAGCGCCCGCGCCTTGGCCTGGGTGAAGCGCGGGCCCTGCGGCGACAGGTACACGAGCGGACCGGTGGCGCCATCCGACCATGCCGCGCCGAGGCAGGCCTCAAGCGGCTCATGAAGCATCAGCATGCCGGGGCCGCCGCCGAAGGGGCGCTCGTCAACGCGGCGGTAGTTGCCACCGGCGTAGTCGCGCGGATTCCAGCCCTTCACCGCGATCAGGCCGCGCTCGGCGGCGCGTCCCACCACGCCGACGCCGGCGGCCTGAGCGATGAATTCGGGGAACAGGGTCAGGACGTCGATGCGCATGTTCGGGTCAATCCGGGGCCAGGCGCTGCGAGGGCGTCAGAATTCGGGATCCCAATCGACGACCATCCGGCCGCCGTCGAGATCGAC
>JBOFQO010000365.1:0-18383 GCA_051660925.1 Silanimonas sp.
GGCGTCGCCGCGTTCGAGCCGCGCGCTGCGCGCCTCCACCCAGTCCACCGGCCAGTCGACGCCGAGCAAGGGCAGGCGATCGACGGCGCCGAAGCCCCAGGCCACCGGCGCACGCGTGTCGCGCAGGCGCTGCCATTGCGAGGTGATCCACGCCGCATGGTCCTGGACGAAGGCGTTCGCCACGCGCTCGGCCACGCGCCAGGGCACGGTCAAGCGCACGCCGCGCTCGCTCACCGTCAGGCGCAGCCGGCGCGCGCGGCGATCACGCACGCGGTGCAGAGGCACCGACGAGCCGTCGGGCAGCAGGAAATCGATGCGGAGGCTTTCGCGAGAGGCGCTGGCCTCAGGGGCGAGGCCGAACAGCGCGCGCAGATGCGGGCTCACGCGGCGCCGACCCCGCACCAGAGGGCGCCCATCATCGCGCGCGGGCTCGCCACGCGGCGAGGCGCGTGCCGGCCTGCTCGCGGATCTTGCGGCGCAGGAAGGCGCTCCAGCCGAGCAGCAGCCCCGGCGCGCCGAGCGCCTGCCGGCTCCAGCGCCAGACGTCGAAGGCATCGATATGTCGCACGACCAGGCCATTGCGGAACACGAAGGTGGCGTCGATGCGGTTGTGCACCAATCGGCCGGTGGCGCTGAAGCGGTAACGCGGCTCCCAGTGCGCGCTGCCCTCGTGCGCGTCGGCGCGGACGGCACTCACGTCCAGCGACCAGTCTTCGCGGCCCTTCGCCTTGACCGACTCGCAGAGCATCGTCCACATCGCGACGACGGCTTCGCGGCCGTCGAGCGCGAAGGCGGGGTCCTCGAAGCGCACGTCCTCAGCATAGAGCGCGCCCATCGCCTCGGCGTCCAGCGCGGCGAAGGCGGCGTAGAAGGCCTCGATGCGGCGGGCGTTCTCGTGCAGCACGTCGGTAGCGGTCATGGGCGCGTCCGGCCGGAGGGCTCGTCGCAGTCTACTCCGCGCGGCTCAGCTTCAGCGCCTTCTCGAGCACGCCGAACAGCGTGTGCAGCTCCGCACTGAAAAGGGCATATCGCGCGTCGAGCTCGGCGGCGAGCGAATCGCGCTCGGTGTTCTCAAGCTGGTCGACCGCGCCGTCGAGAAACTTCAGCTTGCGGATGATCAGGTCCTCGCCGAGCACGAAGCTGACGTGGTCGTCGAGCACGAGGGCGAGCTTGGTGACCTGCTTGCCGGTCTCGAGGTGCTTGGTGATCTCATCCGCCGTGAGCTCCTGGCGCTGCGCCTTGACGATGGCGCCGCCGTCGACGGGATCCTTCAGCTCGCACTCGTCACCAAGCGTCAGGCCTTCCGGCAGCGGCTCGCCGGTGAGCCAGCCGGTCATCACCGCACGCACCGACACTTCGGCGTTCACCGGCACGGCCGGGAAGCTGCCCATCGCGTGGCGCAGTTCCGAAACCAGGTTCTCGGCCGACTTCTTCGACGACGCGTCGACGGCGACGATGCCGTGCTTCGCGTCGATGCTCGCCGAGGTGCGCGAGCCCTTGATGAAGGCCTTGGGCAGCATCTCGTGGATCAGGTCGTCCTTGAGCTGCTTGCGCGCCTTGCCGCCGAGCTTGCGGCCTTCCTTTGCCTCGATCTCGGCGAGCTTCTTCGCCAACGCGTCGTTGACGACCGAACCCGGCAGCAGGCGGTCCTCACGGCCGAGCGTCACCCAAGTGTGCTCGCCCAGGCGATGCGTCATCGCCGTACCCTCACCCCCCATCGGCGGCACGAAGCCGCGGCTGCCGAGCTCCAGCGGGCCGACGGGCTTCAGCGGGTGTTCGACGAGGCGGTCTTCGAGGGTCTCGAGCGCGGGTTTCAGCGAGGGCGGGAAGCGGAAGAACGTGAGGTTTCGGAAGAACATGCGGATCCAGATTGGGGAAGTCAGTGCTTAAAGCGCGGCAAGCTGGCGATCGTGCCAGCGGCCGAGGACGGCGAGCGCGGCGACGGCGCCCAGGCCCGCCAAGGCCATGTCGCTTTGCGTGTCCCAGGCATAGCCCTGGGTGCCGAGAAAAGCCTCGGCGTCCTCGCCGGAGAGCAGGGCCACCCACCACTCGATGAGTTCGTAGAAGGCCGAGAAGCCGAGGCAGAACGCGACGATGAGGAACGCCCGCCAGCCGGCGCCGTTCACCACGCCGAGGCGCAGGAACAGCTCGCGAGCGATCATCGCCGGCACGAACCCTTGAGCGAAGTGGCCGAGCTTGTCGTAGTTGTTGCGGGTGCCGTCCATCCAGTCGCGCACCCAGTCACCGAGCGGCACCTCGGCGTAGGTGTAGTGGCCACCGACCATCAGAATGATCGCGTGCAGCAGGATCAGCACGTACAGCAGGGGCGTGAGCGGGAAGCGCGCGCGCGTCGCCATGAGCACGACCGCGAAGCCGAGCGCCGGCGCCACTTCCAACCACCAGGTGAGGCGGTCCTTCGGCGCGATCGCCGACCAGACCAGCACCGCGAGGAAGGCGGCCGCCCAGGCCAGTGCGCCCGGCGAGAACAACGACGGCGGCACGCGCCGACTCACGGGTTCCCGATCGGGTCGAAGGGCTGGGTCACACTGGTCGCATCGGCGGACTGGCGCAGCGCCATGAAGTCGAACAGCGCGCGGTCGGACAGCTGCGAGGGCCGCACGTCCCCGAGCGCGCGGCTGATGGTTTCCAGCCGGCCGGGCGATTCGCGCTCCCATTCATCGAGCATGCGTTTGACGACCTTCCGCTGCAGGTTCTCCTGCGAGCCGCAGAGCGTGCAGGGGATGATCGGGAAAGCCATCGCTTCGGCGTAGGCCGCGATGTCGGCTTCGGCCACGTAGGCCAGCGGGCGGATCACCACGTGGCGGCCGTCGTCGCTGCGCAGCTTCGGCGGCATGCCGCTGAGCTTGGCGTGGAAGAACAGGTTCAGGAAGAACGTGGCCAGCAGGTCATCACGATGGTGACCCAGCGCGATCTTCGTGAAGCCCTGCTCGGCGGCGTAGGCGTAGAGCGCGCCGCGGCGCATGCGCGAGCACAGGGAGCACATCGTCTTGCCCTCGGGCACGACGCGCTTCACCACCGAGTAGGTGTCCTGCTCGAGGATGTGGAAGGGCTGGCCGATCGAGCCCAGGTAATCGGGCAGCACGTGTTCGGGGAAGCCCGGCTGCTTCTGGTCGAGGTTCACCGCGAACAACTCGAAGCGCACCGGCGCCTTGGCCTGCAGCTGGCGCAGCACATCGAGCATCGTGTAGCTGTCTTTGCCGCCCGACAGGCAGACCATCACGCGGTCGCCGTCCTCGATCATCCCGAAGTCGGCGATCGCCTGCCCGACCTGATGGCGCAGGCGGGTCTGCAGTCGGTGGAACTCGTGCGCATCCACCGCGTTCGGGGCGGGGCGCGTCTCGGCAAGGACCATGGGGCGGGTGGGGCTCGAAGCGGACGGGTATTCTACCGGCTGCCCGGAGGCCATCGGCCCGGTGTAGGCTCAAGAACGGCATGCACCCCCTCGATCCCGGCCAACTCGCGCACCGCCTCGTGGAGCTCAAAAGCGAGCACCGCGACCTCGACGCCGCCATCGCGGTGCTGGCGGCCAACCCGGACGGCGACGAGCTGCGCCTGAAGCGGATGAAGAAGCGCAAGCTGGCCGTGAAGGACCAGATCGCCTGGATCGAGAACCAGTTGATCCCCGACCTGGACGCCTGATAGCCACGGGCCTTTCACCCGGCGGCGACAACGCGGCCTTGAGCCTCTTTCCATGGCTCTCCCACCCGCCACCGCGACCTCGCTTCGGCCCGGCCAGCACGATTGGCGCGGCGCCGGCACCGCCCTCGTGGACGCCGGGAGCGGCGGCGGCGCGTTCCACTTCGACCGGCTGACGCTCGGCTTCGTGCTGACGCCGCTGAAGTCGCACGTGGCGCGCTACGGCGACACGCGGAGCCGCGATGTACCGGTGCTGGCCGGCAACGGCTGGATCTTGCCGGCCGGCGTCGACGGCGAGTGCCGCTGGGAAGGCAACACGCGCTTCCTCAACGTCGAGCTCGCCGCCGCAGTGCTGCAGCAGGTGGCACCGTGCGGCACCCTGCCGGCCTTCGACGCGGTGTATGCCTTCCACGACCCGCTGGCGCAGCAGATGGCGATGCAGCTGCACGCGCTAGGTGCGATGTCCGAGGCCGCACTCGGCGTGTACCGCGACCAGCTCACGCTCGCGCTGACCAGCCACGTGCTGCACCAAGTCGCCACCGCGCCCGAGCCCACGCGAGCGCTGCCCGACGCGCGGCTGATGAAGGCGGTCGAACTAATGCAGGCCAAGCTGGCTGCACCGCTGACGCTGGACGACCTCGCTGCCGCGGCGACGCTCTCGCCCTTTCACTTCGCCAAGGCCTTCAAGGCCGCCTACGGCAGCGCGCCGCACCAGTACCTGACACAGCTGCGCATCGAGAAAGCGCAGACCCTGCTGAAACAGACGGCGATGCCGGTCGGCGACATCGTCGAGGCCGTGGGCTACAGCAATGCCAGCCACTTCACCGCGGCGTTCCGCAAAGCCACCGGTGTGACGCCGGCGGCCTACCGCAAGGGCTGAGGCCGGCGCCCGGCCGACAGTCGGGGCCAGCGCAAGATTTCGACATCGGCCGCCAAACCGCGGCCTGCCGACGTTCGCGGCGGTCCGGGAACCTGTCCTCACCGGGCGCCAGCCCACCCCCGAAACGAGGACACCGCCATGAACACGCTCTCATCCGCCACGCTCCGAACCGCTATCGCCACCGGACTGCTGGCCGCCGCCACGTCCGCTGCCGCTGAAATCCGCACCCAGACCGTTCGTTTCGACTCGAACGGCGACACACTCGTCGGCACGCTGTACCTGCCGGAAGGCACCGCGCCGTCTGATGCTGTCGTCGTCACCGGCGCCTGGATGACCGTCAAGGAGCAGATGGCCGGCCGCTACGCCGAAGAGCTGGCCGAACGCGGCATTGCCGCGCTGGCCTTCGACTTCCGCGGCTGGGGCGAGAGCGAAGGCCGCCCGCGCGCGCTGGAAAACCCCGAACGCAAGACCCAGGACATCGTCGCCGCCAGCATCTTCCTGCAGCAGCAGCTTCCCGGCGCGCGCATCAGCGGCCTCGGCATCTGCGCCAGCGCCGGCTCCATGGCCGAAGCGGCGACGCGCACGCCGGTACTGTCGCGCGTCGCCCTGGTCGCGCCATGGCTGCACGACGCCGCCATCGTCGACCAGGTCTATGGCGGTGCCGAAGGCGTGGCCACGCTGATCGCCGCCGGCCGGACCGCAGAAGCGCAGTACGCCGAGACCGGCACGGAAGTGACCGTACCCGCCGCCAGTACGACGGACAGCACGGCCGTGATGTTCCAAGTGCCGTACTACACCGAAGCCGATCGCGGCCTGATTCCCCAGTGGGAGAACCGATTCAACGTCGCGTCGTGGGAAGGCTGGCTGCGCTTCGACGCGCTGAAAGGCGCCGCCACGCTCACGCAGCCCCTGCTGATCGTCCACAGCGAAGCCGCGGCGATCCCCCAGGGCGCGAAGCAGTTCTACGCCGCCGTCAACGCACCGAAGCAGCAGCGCTGGCTCGACGGCGTCGGCCAGCTCGACTTCTACGACCGCGATGCACCGGTCGATGCCGCCAGCGACGCCGTCGCCACCTTCGTCGCTCAGCCCTGATCCACCAACCCCGATTCCCCACCACCGGCCGCCGCTGCGGCCCCTCCAGGAGAACCACCATGCATCGCCATGAACGCCGCGCTCGCGGCATCGGCTTCGCCCCCCTCACCCTGGCCGGCGCCCTCGCGCTGGCCAGCGCCAGCAGCCCCGCCTTCGCCGCCGGCGATGACACCCTGCCACCCGCCGGCGACCCCGAGACCGCCCGGGTCGTCAGCGTGGTGAGCTCAATCCCGTTGGCCGTCGACCTCGCGCGTTACGACCTCGCCGAAGCGGCCTTCGCGCCCTTCATCACCATCGACTACACCAGCCTGTGGGGCGGCGAGCCGCAGCAGATGACGCCCGCTCAGCTGATGGATGGCTGGCGCGGCATCGTGCCGGGCTTCGACGCCACCTGGCACGAGCTTTCGAACGTCGAGGCCGAGGTGCGCGGCAACGACGCCACGGCCACGGCGAACGTGGATGGCCGGCACTGGATCGGCGAGCGCCTGTGGCGGCCGATCGGCACCTACCACTGGACGCTGCGAAAACTCGACGGCACCTGGAAGGTGACCTCGATGCGCTTCGCAATGACGCAGGAGATCGGCGACCGCGCGCTGGCGACAGAAGCGACTGAGCGCGCGAAGTCTGCCCTCAGCCCTTGAACGCCGGCCGTTCGCCCGTCGTGCGCCCGCCGCCACCGCCGGTCTCGCCGGTGATGTGGGTGATGGTCTGGCGCAGCTCGCGGCCGAGCACGATCTTGGCGTCCTTGTCCCAAGCCATCAGGGCCTCGTCGAAGTCGAGCTTGCCGTCCGGGCACAGCCACATCAGCTTCAGTTCGCGCAGCTTGGCGATGAAGCCGCGGAACAGGCTCTTGTCGAAGAACTCCGGCGCCGCCGGGGCGTAAAGCAGCGAGAGCCGCTGCGCGGCGAGCTGGCAGAAGCTCTCGAGCTCGCCGGCGGTGATGCTGCGCGGGCCGCGGCGCACCAGGGTGGCGATGGCGATGAAGTAGCGCTCAAAGGCCTGCTGCAGCGAATGCGCGATGGCGCGCAGGCGGAACACTTCATCGGTCTGGCCGGGACCGCGGGTCAGGAAGCCGCCCTCGTCGTCGCTGGCCACCGAGAGCAGGCCCTCGGCGACGAACAGGTTGATCGTCGCGTCGAGCCGCTCGGCGAACTCGGCGTCGCTCCATGGCAGGAACAGCTCGGCCTTGATGAACGGGTAGATCGTCCGCCCGAGGCGCAACACGCCGGCGCGACTCATGCGCCGGTTGTTCTGGAAGCACAGCGCGATCCACGCCGGCGCGGCGAACAGGTGCAGCACGTTATTGCGGAAGTAGCTCTGCAACACCGCGGTGTCGCCTTCCATCGAGAAGACGTCGCCGAGCGGGTGCTTGACGCGGCGGATGACGCCCATCGTTTCGCCGTACGCGACGATCTGCTCGGGCGACATCGGCGTCACGGTGACGCGGTCGCTGTAAGGGAGGGCGGCGAGCAGCTTCTTCGACAGCGCCAGCTGAGCCAGCAGGTCGGCCTCGTCCATCGCGTGCTTCGGCGTGGCCAGTAGGGTCACGGCAAGCAGGTTGATGGGGTTCACGTCAGCGGCACGGTTGATATTGACGTGGATGCGCCCGGCGATGTCGTCGACGACGTCGCCAAACCAGTCGGGCTTGGCGTCCGGATCGAGGGCTTCGGCGTTCCAGTCCGGCGCGCGCTCGGACAGCACCTGCTCAAGGTGGATGGGCTCGCCGAAGCTGACCGCCACCTGCCCATAGCGGCGTCGCAACGTGCCCATCGCCGCCACCACCAGCGCGCCGATGCTTTCCTTCTGCTTCGGGCGACCGGTGAGCTCGTCGAGGTAGGAGTCGCCTTCGATCAGCTTCTCGTAGCCGATGTACACCGGCTGGAACACCACCGGGCGGCGCGGCGCGCGCAGGAAGGCGCGCAGGGTCATCGCGATCATGCCGCCCTTGGGCTGCAGCAGGCGCCCCGTTCGCGAGCGCCCGCCTTCGATGAAGTACTCGATCGAGAAACCTTCGCCGACCAGCTGCGCCACGTACTCGCCGAGCACCGCGGTGTAGAGCGCATTGCCCTTGATGCTGCGGCGAATGAAGAACGCGCCGCCGCGGCGCAAGATCGGACCGATCACCGGCATGTTGAGGTTGATGCCGGCGACGATGTGCGGCGGGACGATGCCGTTCTTGTAGAGCAGGTAGCTCAGCAAGAGGTAGTCCATGTGGCTGCGATGACTCGGCACGTAGATCACCTCGCGCCCAGGCGCCACGGCCTTCAGGCTCTCGAGGTGGTGCATCTGCACGCCGTCGTAGATGCGGTTCCAGAACGCGGTGAGGCCGAAGGACAGCGAGCGCACCACCGGGTGCGAGTAGTCGGCGGCGATCTCCCACGCGTACTTGTAGGCCTTCTTCCAGGCTTCGGCCGGCGTGGTGTTCTCGCGGCGCGCGGTGTCGGCGATCGCCTTGCGCACCGGCTCGGCGTCAACCACGCGATCGACCAGCAGGCGGCGGGTCGAAAGATCGGGCCCGATGATGGCCTCGCGGACGCGGCGGAAGTGCCCGCGCAGCACGCGCGCGGTCTTGCGAACGGCGCGTTCGTGGGCGAGATCCTCGGTGAGAATCTCGCGCACCGGGAAGCCCGGCGAGAAGCGCACCACGGTGCCGCGGCCGTTGAGCAGGATGGCCAGCAGGCGCCGGAAGCGACCGACCAGCGCCCAGTTCTCGGAGAACAGCACGGAGAACCAGCCGCTTTGGCGATCCGGCGCGCGGCCGACGAGGATCGACACCGGGACGAGCTGCACGTCCTGCGCGGGGTTCAAGCGATGCGCCATCAGCAGGCGCGCGAGCGCGTCGGAGTGCGTCTTGTTGGCGGGCCGGCCGATGCTGCCGTTGCGGCGGCGCGAGAGTGCGACATAGGCGCGACCGCGGCCCAGCGGATCACCAGGCAACGGCGCCAGCGGCGAGGGCAGGCCCGCTTCGCGGCAGGCGCGGTCGAGGATCAGCATGTTGCTGATGCCGTAGTGCTCAAGCACGTAGCAGACCGGGCGGTCGAGCGTGATCGGCGGCACGTCGGGATCGCGGGTGATCTCGATCCACGGGTTCAGCAGCCACTCCAGTACGCGCGCCCACCAGGGCGGGCGCACGTAGCCGGTCACGGACGGATCGGTCGCCATGCGGTACCCGGCGCGATGGATCAGTTGGCCGGCGCCGCGGCCGGCGCGGCCTCGTCACCCGTCACCGGCGCAACGTCGGCGGTCGGTGCAGCGGCGTCCGCAGGCGACGCTTCCGCGAGCAACGACTCAAGGGACTGGATCGCGTCGTCGCGGTACCAGCCGCCGTCGATCTGCCGCATCGGCTGCTCGAAGCTCACTTCCTTGCCGAGCAGCGGATAGCGCACGCGCACCACGGCGCGCGGTCCGTCGAGCTGGATCACCTCGGCCTGCACCTGCGAAAGCGCCGCATCGGCGTCGATGCCGTAGGCCGACAGCACGGCCTTGAAGCCGCGGAACGCCACGCCAGCCTTGTCGAGCATCGGCTCGTAGTCCAACGCCTCGATGGCGTCGGCGGTGGGAAGGTCGAGCTCGCGCGCGGTCGACACGGCGACGGCGAGGGCCCGCTTCGCGCGTTCGCGGTCGGTGAACTGGGCCTGGTCGTCGGCCCAGTCGGACAGCGCCGCGACCACGCCGGTGGCGTGGCTCTTTTCGGCCTCGCTCATGCTCTCGCTCGCGGTGATCGCGGTGGTCGCGAAACCCGCCATCATCGTCACACCCATCGTCCACTTCGGGCCGAGCTCCTGCTCCAGCGCGGCGAGCTTCGGCTCGGCCTTGGCCCACAGCGCGGCTTCGGCGTCCGGCGCCGTCAGCTGCGCCATCAGCTCGGCGTAGCGCTGCGCCTGCTCGTCGTCGACCGGATTGTTGGCGGCGACCTGCTGCCGCCAAAGCGCCTTTTGCTGTTCCGCCATCGCCGGCGGCAGGCTGAGCTCGGCATAGCGCTTCAGGTCACCGTCGCGCAGGGCGTCGGCCAGAGCCTTGACCGCGGCCACGGGTTCGTCGGGCGCGCCCGGGACGGGCTCGGGCTCGCGTTTGCAGGCGACCAGCGCGAGAAAAGCCAGCAGTAAGCCAACACGGACGATTCGGAACGACAGCGGGCGGGTCCAGGGCGTCAGCAAGGGAGGATTCCGGCGAGGCTCGAAGGACGGCGGAGGGTAGCAGATCGGTCCTTAAGCCCCGGTTGCGCGGTCAGTCCCGCAGCGCGCCCCGCTTGGCCGCCCGCTGCGCCTCCGGCGACAGCGTGCGGTCGTTACCGAACAGCGCCGGCTCCCAGCTGCCGTAGCTCGGATTGGCCAACATGAACCAGCGCTGCCCCACCCAGGCGTCAAAACCCTGGAGCTGCGCAGCGCGGGCCGCTGGCGTGTTGTCGGCGATCGACACGAAATCGCCGAGCTGGTCGCCGAACTGCATCAATACGCGGTAGCGCTGGGCGACGTACTGGCGGCGGCAGCCCTTGTCGCTGCCTTTCGGCACGCAGCCGGGCGTTTCGACACCGAGGCCGAGGAACTGCGCATCGCCGGCCGGTGGGAAGCCCACCGCGGCCAGATTGCGGCGCGTCACCTCGGACTTCGCGTGCTCGCGGTTGGTCAGGTAGATCATCGTGATGCCGCGCCTCGCCGCGGCCTGCGCGAACTCCGGCGCGCCGGCGACGGCCGCGGCGCGCGCCTCGTCGACCCAGGCGTTCCATGTTGGGTCGGCGAAGGCCGTGCCGGTGCGGATCAGGCGCACCTGGTAGGGGCTGTTGTCGAGCACGGTCTCGTCGACGTCGACGATGATTGCCGGCGGCAGCCCGGCCAGCGGCGCGACGCGGTCGGCGGGCGTCAGCGCGTCCCAGGCCGGGTCGGCCAGGGCTTGGTCGAGCAGGCGCTCCGCAGTCCGCCAGGTCTGTCGGTGCGCCATGCCGGCCTCGACCGAGGCCTGCAGCCAGGCGGTGGCATTCAGGTTGTCGTGCGCTGGGACATCGGCTGCGGCCGGAGGCGCGGCCGTCGCGACGGGCTCCGGCGACGCGTCCGGCGTGCTGCGGCAGCCGGCCAGGCTGAGGGAAACGGCAAGCGCGAGCGTGGCGAGGCGGAACGGAGTCATGGCAGGGCGTCCGGGACAGCGGGCGCCGAGTGTAGCCGCGGCGCGAGGCGAGGCTGTGTCGAGGTGGACGACTCTCAGCCGAAATGCAGCGGGGCCTGCATCGGCTCGATCACGCCCTCGCCCGCCATGATCTTCTTGAACTCGCCGCGCGACACCGAGACGTACCGGTCGTTGCCGCCGATCTCGACCTGCGGGCCGTCGGTGACGGCGTGGCCCTGCTCGTCGACGCGCACCACCATCGTCGCCTTGCGGCCGGTGTGGCAGATGGTCTTGATCTCGACGAGGTTGTCGGCCCAGGCCAGCAGGTACTGGCTGCCTTCGAAGAGCTCGCCGCGGAAGTCGGTGCGCAGGCCGTAGGCGAGCACGGGCACATTCAGGGCGTCGACGACCTCGGTGAGCTGCCAGACCTGCGCCTTCGACAGGAATTGCGACTCGTCGACGAGGACGCAGCCCAGCGCCCCCCGCGCCGCGATGTCCTCACGGGCGATGCGCTCCAGGTCGTCGTCGCGTGTGAAGACCGTGCCCTGCGCCTTCAGGCCAATGCGTGAGGCCACGACACCCTCGCCGGCTCGGGTGTCAAGTCGTGGCGTCAGCAGCAGCGTGCGCATGCCGCGCTCGTGGTAGTTGTGCGCGCTCTGCAGCAGCGTGGTGGTCTTCCCGGCGTTCATCGCCGAGTAGTAGAAATAGAGCTTGGCCATGCGCCTATTCTAGCGGTTGGCGGCGGCGCTCTCCCGGCATCGCATGGCGGCACCGCCCGCCGCCTGCGACAATGCGGGCCGTCGTTCCGCAGCACACGCCCCATGTCCCTCAATGCCCCGCAGCGCGAGGCCGTGCACTACACGCAGGGCCCGCTGCTCGTGCTCGCCGGCGCCGGGTCCGGCAAGACCCGCGTCATCACCGAGAAGATCGCCCACCTCGTCGCCAGCGGCCAGCGCGAGGCGCGCCACATCGCGGCCATCACCTTCACCAACAAGTCGGCGAAGGAGATGAAGGAGCGCGTCGCCAAGCGCGTGCGTGGCGACGCGGCGGAAGGGCTGACCATCAGCACTTTCCACGCGCTGGGCCTGCGCTTCCTGCAGCAGGAGACCGGGCGCGCCGGGCTGAAGCGCGGTTTCTCGGTGTTCGACGCCGACGACCAGATGGGCATCGTCAAGGACCTGATGCCGCCCGGCACGAAGAACGACGTGCTGGAGCGCCTGCGCGGCCTGGTCTCGCGCGCCAAGAACGAAGCGATGACGCCCGAGCAGGCGATGGCGGTGGCGAAATCCGCCGTCGAACGCGAGGCGGCAAATCTTTACGCCAAGTACCAGCAGCGCCTCGCCGCCTTCAACGCGGTGGATTTCGACGACCTGATCCGCCTGCCGGTGCAGCTGCTCGAAGCCGATCCCGACTTCGCCGCCGGCTGGCGCGAACGGATCCGCTACCTGCTCGTCGACGAGTGCCAGGACACCAATGGCGCGCAGTACCGGCTGCTCAAGCAGCTCGCCGGGCCGAAGGGCAGCTTCACCTGCGTCGGCGACGACGACCAGAGCATCTACGCCTGGCGCGGCGCGCAGCCGGAGAACCTGAACCTGCTGGCCAGCGACTACCCTCAGCTCAAGATCATCAAGCTGGAGCAGAACTACCGCTGCGGTGCGCGCATTCTGCGGCTGGCGAACACGCTGATCGCCAACAACCCGCACGAGCATCTGAAGACGCTGTGGAGCGACCAGCGCGAGGGCGACAAGATCAAGGTGTGGCGCTGCGAGAACAGCGAGCACGAGGCCGACCGCGTCGCCGCTGAGATCGACTATCTGAGCAAGGCCAAGGAGATTCCGTTCGGCGAGTTCGCCGTGCTGTTCCGCGGCAACCACCAGAGCCGCGCGCTGGAGAAATCGCTGCAGTTGCTGCGCATCCCCTACCACCTGACCGGCGGCACGGCCTTCCTTGAGCGCACGGAAGTGAAGGACGCGCTGGCCTGGCTGCGCCTCGTCGCGAACCCGGAAGATGACGCGGCCTTCCTGCGCGCGGTGGCCTCGCCGGCGCGGGGCATTGGCGGTACATCGCTGGCGAAGCTGGCCGAACTCGCCCAGGCGCACCATCTTTCGCTGGATGCCGCCGCACGGCAGATGTCGATGCTGAAGCAGCTGCAGCCGCGCATCGCCGCGGCGCTGGGCGAGTTCACCGGGATCGTCGATCGGCTCCGTGACGACGCGGAGCGCATGCCCGCGAAAGATCTCGTGCTGGCGCTGGCCGAACGCAGCGGCATGCTCGAGGCCTTCCGCACGATGGGCAAGGACAAGGCGAGCTACGAGCGCCGCAAGGCGAATCTTGATGAACTCGCCGACTGGTTCGACGGCCCGAAAAGCAGTGTTGGTGATCTCGCCGCGCAGATGATGCTGCTCAGCCACGCCGACCGGGGCGAGCCCGGCAACGCCGTGCGCCTGATGAGCCTGCACGGCAGCAAGGGCCTGGAGTTCCGCGCGGTGTTCCTCGTCGGCCTCGAGGACGGCACCCTGCCGCACGAGGCCAGCATGGAGGAAGGCCGCCTCGACGAGGAGCGCCGCCTGCTCTACGTCGGCATCACCCGCGCCAAGGAGCACCTCGTGCTCTCGCATTCGCTGGAAACCAAACGCTGGGGCGACACGATCAAGCTGCAGCCCAGCCGATTCCTCGCCGAGCTGCCCGCTTCCGACCTGCAGCGCGACGGCGCCGACCCGGAAGCCGAAGCGGCCTCGAAGAAGGATCGCGGCCGTGCCCACCTCGCGGCGATGGCGGCGCTGTTCGACGCGTCGAAGTAGCGACGTTTCGCCGTCGCGCCTGCCTCGCGTGTCGGTAGGCCGCTCTCCGCGGACTCGGGTCTGTCCTGCCCCGAGCCGCGCGCTCGCCATCCCTGGCTCGCTTGTCGCTGGCCCACCGCCCCGCGGGCGGGGCGCTCGACCGGCAACACCGCGCTGCGACGCATCGACGATGCTCCGATCGGGCCAACCGTCCAACTCGGCGGGAACGAGCAGAGCCGGCACCGCCGTGGGGCTGCGAGGCGAATAAGGAGCCCCGGCGCGCGGTCGAGGCGCAAGCCCGCAGGGCGGCGCAGGGATGCGCCGTCCGTTCGAGCGACAGGGACGTCGCCTTCGAACGGACCGCCGGAAATCTTGCTGAAGGGGTGGCGGGGCGGGCCCGCCTCGCAGCACCACAGCAGCGCCGGGCGCCTGCACGATTCAGCGCTGACAGCGCGGACACCACACCGTCGCCCGCTGCCCCAACCGCAGCGCCTTCAGCGCCGTGCCGCAGACCTTGCAAGCCTCACCCTCGCGGCCGTACACGAAGAGCTCCTGCTCGAAGTAGCCCGGCAGGCCGTCGGGGTTGAGGAAGTCGCGCAGCGTCGTGCCGCCGCGCTCGATGGCATAGGCGAGGATGCGCTTCACCGCAGCGGCGAGCTTCTCGTAGCGCTCGCGGGTGACGCGGCCTGCCGGGGTCGTGGGGCGGATGCCGGCTTCGAACAGCGCCTCGGCGGCGTAGATGTTGCCGACGCCCACGACCACCGCCTGGTCCATCAGGAACACCTTCACCGACGCCGTCTTGCCGCGCGAGGCCGCGAACAGCGTGGTGCCGGAGAACGCGTCGGACAGCGGCTCGGGCCCCAGGCCGGCAAGCAATTCATGCACCTGCCCAGGCGCCTGCCACAGCAGGCAGCCGAAGCGCCGCGGGTCGGTGAAGCGCAGCACGCGGCCGTCGTCGAGGCCGATATCGACGTGGTCGTGCGCGCCGATCGGCGTGCTCGCCGGCAGCACGCGCATCACGCCGCTCATGCCGAGGTGCCACAGCGCGCTGCCGGCGGCCGTGCGGGTCAGCAGGTACTTGGCGCGACGCTCGACGGCCTCGATGCGCTGGCCCGGCAGGCGTTCACGCACGTCGGCGGGGATCGGCCAGCGCAGGTCGGGGCGGCGCAGAGTGACGGTGGTGATACGCCGGCCTTCGAGGTGCGGCGCAAGGCCGCGGCGGGTGGTTTCGACTTCGGGAAGCTCGGGCATCGTCGACGGGCGCGAGGATCGGGCCCGCAGTGTAGGGCCGCGCGGTGTGCCCGCATTGCAGCGGTCCCTGGGCGGCCTTACGCTCGCCGCTCAAGCCCGGGACACCGATGGACACGCCAGCCGACGACACCCAGCGACGGATCGTCCAGAACGCGGCACGCATGCGCGTCCTCGGCCTGTGGCTGACGCTCCTGCCGGTGGCCGTCGTGCTGCGCGAGCTTGAGGCGCCGCCGATCATGTGGGCGCTGGCCGCAGCGAACGTGCTGGTCTGGCCCTGGGTGGCGCGGCGCCTGGCGCTGAACCATCCGCAGCCCGTGGCGATGGAGCGCCACAACCTGCTCATCGACGCGCTGATGGCCGGCCTTTGGGTGGCGCTGATGCAGTTCAACGCCGTGCCCTCGACGATGCTCGCGTCCATCGTGCTGATGGACAAGTTCGCCTTCGGCGGCCCGCGCCTCGCGCTGCGTTGCGGGCTGGCCTTCTTCGCGGCTGCAGCGGGCGTCGGTGCCCTGAACGCCTTCGCGTTCGCACCGATCAGCTCGCCGATGGTCGTCGCCGCCACGCTGCCCGTTCTGCTGATCTACCCCTCGGCGATCGCCCTGTCCACATGGCGCTTGTCGCAGCGCGTCGGCGGCCAGCGCGAGGCGCTTGCCTCGCTGTCGCGCACCGATCCGCTCACCGGCGCCGCCAACCCGCGCGCGCTGCAAGAAGCCACGGAGCACGAGTTCCGCCGATTCCGCCGCAGCGGCCATCGCGCCAGCTTCATGGTCATCGACGTCGATCGCTTTCGCCTGCTCAACGACGTGCACGGCCGCGAGGCCGGCGACGCCGCGCTGCGCACGATCGCCGAGGTGCTGAAGCAGAATCTGCGCGACACCGACACCTGCGGCCGATTGGGCGGCGACCGCTTCGGCGTCGTGCTGACCGATGCCAACGGCTCCGGCGTCGGCGAGGTCGCCGAACGCCTTCGCCACGCCCTGGCGGGACGCCTGCCGGGCAACGCCACCGGCACACACCCCACGGTGAGCATCGGCTACGCGCAGGTCGACGCCGGCATGCGGACCAGCGCGCAATGGATGGCCGCTGCCGTCGCCGCGTTGCAGGCGGCAAAGTCGGCGGGGCGCAACCGCAGCATGTCCGCGCCCGCCTTCGGCAGCGTGGCCTCGTGAGCGCGCGTCACCTCCGGGCCGCGAGCGTCGCACTGTTCGCCGCCTGCAGTGTGCTTGCTGCCGCCACGCCACCCACGCGCGTGCAGCTCGATGCGCTGCAGGCGCTGCGGCTCAGCGATCCACAGGCCTTCATCGTTGGCGTGCGTCGCCTCGAAGCCGCGCCGTCGCCGATCGACGCCACCGCGCGCGACCAGCTGCGGCTGCTCGGCGCGCAGGCCCTGGCGCTCGAAGCGCGCTATGACGAAGCCCTGCGGCGCACCGATCCACTGGCGCAGTCCGCCGCGTCGCCGGAGCTGCGCCTCCGCGCCGCGGCGCTGGCGGTGAATGTGCAGGCCGCGAGCCGCGATTTCCTTGAGGGCCAGAAGCGCCTTGAAGTCCTGCTGGCGCAGGTCGATGCGCTGCCCGACAGCCCGGTGCGGCGTCACGTCGACCTGGTCGCCGCCGTGTTCTACAACCAGCTCGGCCAATCCGACATCGCGCAGCGTCATGCCGAGCGCGTGCTGGCCGGTGACGCCGACCTCGCCGAGCGCTGCTCGGCATCGCTGCAGCAGCTCGAGGCGCAATTCGCGCGCCAGCCGCGACGCCTGGGCGAAGATGACTTCAGTGCCGTATCGACGCGCTGCGCGGAGTCCGGCAGCGCCCTCGCCGCCGGCTTCGCCGACGTGCTGTACGCGCGGTGGCTGACGTCGCAGGACGACGCCGAACGCGCGGCCGAGCACTTGGGCGCCCGCATGCCCTCACTGCTGGCGACGCGCTACGCGCCACTGCTGGCCGAGGCGCACGCACAGCTCGCCGAAAGCCTGCAGGAGATCGGCCGGCTCGACGACGCCGAAGCCGAAGCCGACGCAGCGCTCGCGCTCAGCGCCAGCCTGACGAGCGGACTGCCGCTGCTGATGGCGCGCCGAACGCGCTACGAAATCGCCCTCGCCCGCGGCGACACCGCCGGCGCGCTGCGACAGCTGCAAGCGGTGATGACGGCCGAGCGCGCCTACCAGGACGAAGTGCGGCACCTGCAGGAAGCCTATGAGGCCGGCCGACAGGAATCGCTGGCGCGCCAACAGACACTCGCCCTGCTTGAGGAGCGCAACGCGCAGCTCCGACTGGAGGCCGAGCGCAGCGCCCGCACCACCACGATGCTCACCCTGCTGCTCGCGCCGGTCGCGCTCGGCGTCGTCGGCTTGCTCGGCTGGGCGTGGCAGTCGCGGCGCGAACAGCGCCGGCACCGCCGCCTTGCGCAGATCGACCCGCTCACCGGGCTATGGACGCGACCGCACTTCACCCAGCACGCGGAAGCGGCGCTGGCCATCGCCGAGCGGCAGGCCCAGCCGATGGCCCTCGTCCTCGTCGACCTCGACCATTTCTCGCAGGTGAACTCGCGCCACGGCCACCTCTCCGGCGACCGCCTGCTGGCCGCGGTAGGACGGACGATGGTCGAGATGCAGGGCGGCAACCTGCACTTCGGCCGCCTTGGCGGTGAGGAATTCGCTGTGCTGCTGCCCGGCGCCGGCCTCGACACGGGCCTCGCCTTCGCCGAGCGCTGCCGCGCCGCGATTGCCACGACGCGCGCGCTCGGCTTCGACGAACGCACGACGCTGGCGATCACGGCGAGCTTCGGCGTCGTTTCGACGACCGCCGCCGGCTACCGCCTGCGCGATCTGCTCGCCAACGCCGACCAGGCGCTTTACCGGGCGAAGGGCGCGGGCCGCAATCGCGTCGCCGCCGCCGTGGTCGTGCCGTTGGCCTCCTTCGAGGCCACGGCGTGAGCGCAGGGCGCGTGCTGCTGCTCGGCCTCGTCCTGGTGTCCGCGCCCGCTGCCGGCGCCACACCGACGGGCTACGCGCAGGGTCCCGGCGAACTGCTGCAGCGCTTCGATGCCGATGCCGACGGTCGCGTCGACGAAGCGGAGTACGTCGCCTACCTGTCGCTCGGCTTCCGGGCCCGCGACGTCGACCACAACGGCGTGCTCGAGGGCGAGGAACTCCCGCCGAACGCGAAGCCCATCACGCGCGCCGACAGCGAGGCCCGGCTGCGCCGGCAGTTCGCGCGCCAGGACAGCAACGCCGACGGCCGCCTCGACGCCCGCGAGCTGCTCGCGCCACCGCGCGGCTGAGGGCGTCACCGCCACACGCCCGCCCACCGAGGCGCATTGTCGCGGCGGCCGTGACGATCCGTTGCGATCCAGAAGCTGCGCGAGCCGCCGACGCAAGCGGAAGATGCTCGCCATCGCCGGCTCCCCCGGCATCCGCATCGAGGAGAACGCCATGATCACCCCACGCCCCGGCAGCGAGCGCGGCCGCGCCTCGCACGGCTGGCTGCACAGCTTCCACAGCTTTTCGTTCGCCGACTACTTCGACCCGAAGCACGTGCAGTTCGGCCCGTTGCGCGTCATCAACGAGGACCGCATCGCCGCCGGCACCGGCTTCGGAAAACACGGCCACCGCGACATGGAGATCA
>JBOFQO010000366.1:0-12766 GCA_051660925.1 Silanimonas sp.
CGGCTTCAGCGGGTCGTCGAGATCCACCACCTGCACGCCGCGCGACGTGGTGACGTAGGCGTAGTGGCCAGCGACGACGATATGGCGCGCGCCGCTAAGCACCCCGTCCTCGTTCCACGTCGCGGCGCGCTCAAGGAAATTGTTGCGCGGCTCGCCGTCGGCGAAGGTGTCGACCTTCACGACGATCAGGCCTTCCTCCGCATCGACGACGAAGGCGTAGTGGTAGATCGGATGGAAGGGCTGCTCCTGGTTGGTCACGCGCATGAGCTCGCCGTCGTTCTTGAACGGGGCGATCGGCTGGTTGGTCGGCAGGGCCATGCACGTCGCGTTCTTCGAGGGCACGTGGGCGTCGTGACCCAGCGGCGAGAACGGCGCGCGGATGATCCGCTGCGAGAAGCCCTTGTTCGGCAGCGAGGCCGCGTCATAGACGCGGAAGCCGCCCTCGCCTTCGGCTACGTAGACGTATTCGCCGCGCATCTGGATGCACTGCGCGGGGCCGTCGCTGTCGATGCCGTAGGCCTCACGCAAGCGTCGACCGCGTTCCTGGTGCTGTCGGTAGAAGTCCGGATAGGCCATGCGCTGCAGATAGCTGCCGATCACCGCCTGTGGCTCGTCGAGCTCGGTGACGTTGACGCCTTCGACGTGGCCCGCTTCGCCGACCATCGCGTAGCCGCCGATGAAGTTGACGAAGTTGGTCCCCTGCAGCAGCAGCTGCGCCATGATCGCGTTGTTGTCGCCATTCGCCGAGACGTGACAGTCCTCGCACTGCTTGGTTTCAGTGAGGCGCTCGGTGTGCGGGTAATGCGGCGCGAAGGCCTGCGAGGAGAACCCGCTGGCGGCCACCGGCGGCTGTTGGATGTAGATGCGCTCGCGGTTGATGTTCTGCGAGCTCAGCACCAGCGCTGAGCTGGAGCGGATGGGCGCGATGGTGTTGCCCTTCGCCGTGCCATGCAGGCCGAGCTGGAACACGTCGTCGCGGACCACCTGCACGTTGTAGGTGGCGTAGTTGCGCGTCTCGCCGCCCTCGTAGTGGTTGCGCTCGGTCTTCCAGTTGGCCTGGATGGGCAGGTGGCAGCCGGCGCAGCTGGTCGTCCACGACAGGTGGCAGGTGTAGCACTCCATCTTGTCGTCGCCGTGGGCGAGCTCGACGTCGGTAGCATTGGCGAAGGCCGCTTCGGCATTCCACTCCCCGTTGCGGGCCGCCGCGCCCATCTGGGTGAGCTTCGCGCGTGCCGCCTTCTCGTTGTAGTCCGGATTGGCCGGATTCACCGAGTCGCGGGTCAGGCTCATCTTCCACTCGAGGTCGGGGTACAGCGCCGAGCGCTGGTAGAGCGCACCGTCGCGCCACTCGAAGCGCGGCCGGCCGTCCTGCGTGCGCAGCAGCGAGAGGTCCATGCCGCCGGGACGCGCGGCGGGGCCGGAGGTGGTGAGCGTCGGGTAAGCGCGCGCCGTGCCGTGGCAATCGGCGCAGTCGATCTCGATCGCGGCGGCCACCTCGCCGTAAATGTGGCCGTTGCCGTGCATGTCCTGCTCGAAGTGGCAGTCGACGCAGTGCATGCCCTTGTCGAGGTGGATCGAGGACAGGTGCACGGCCTTGTCGAACTTCTCGGGGTCGTCGTTGGCCACCCGTGCGCCCTCGGCGTCGAGCAGGTTGCCCTCGCGGTCGCGCTTGAACACCGCACGGAACACCCAGCCGTGGCCGTGGTAGTCGGCGAACTGCGTGTCCTTCAGCGTCGGGTTGAGCTTCGAGATGTCGGCGAGGTACTCGGGGTCGGCCCACTTGCCACGGATGACGGCTTCCTCGGGGTTGCGCAGGTTGATCTCGCGGATCTCGGCGGAGGTCGGGTAGCGCTGCTCCTCGGGCCAGAGCGCCGCGGCGTCGCTCTCATAGTCGGTCTGCACGTAGCCGTAGAACGAGTTCACGTAGATGTTCGGCTGGTGCATGTGGCAGACCATGCACTGCGAGGACGGAATCGAGCGCGTGAACGCGTGCTGGATCGGGCTGCCGCTCTTGCCGTGCGGGATGGTCGGGTCGACGGTCGCCGTGTGCCCGCGGTTGCCGTGCACCGCGTAAGGCCCGGAGTGCCGCGGGTCGCGGTCGTTCGCGTAGACGGTGTGGCAGGCCGTGCAGCCCGAGCTGCGGTAGTCGCCAGGGTTGTCGTTGGTGCCCAGCATCCACAGGTGCGGGTCGTTGAGCCTCGTCTTCGTCAGGTTGATGACCGGCACGGCGATGCGGCTGCCGGTGCCGGGGCCTCGGTTCGACTGCCGCAGATCGGGGCGACCGGGCTCGTCGAGGCGCTGGATCTGCCCGAGCGAGTTCGGCAGGCCGATCTCGGGGAACTGCGAATTGATGACGCGGCCGCCGCGCTCGAACACGCGGAACACATCGGCCGGCGGCACCGTCTCCCAGGCCGGCAGGGGGTACAGCGCCGGCAGCACGCCGCGCGCCGCGAGCGCCGGGTCGCTGGCGTCGACCGGGTTCTTCAGCAGGGCCGGCGTGCCGTCGCGCGCGTAGGCCTCGCCGAGGTTGTAGACCTTGTAGGGCAGGATGCCGTTGTTGTACGCCGCGCCGCCCCAGAGCATCGCCGACGTCGACATCAGGCTGCGCTCCTGCGCCTGGATGATCGGCAAGTGGCAGGCGCCGCAGGCCTCGCGCGCGACGCGCAGGTCGCCGGGGTTCACGAAGCGCACGTAGGCCGGATGCTCTTGCGTCCAGCGCGCCATCGTGTGCTTCGGGTTCGACGCGCTGCGGCCGAAGGTGCCGATGTCGGCAGGCAGGACGTGGGCGGCGTCCTTCAAGGCCTCGTAGGCCTCGCTGTCGGGCGCCTCGCTGCCGCGACGGATGGAAGGATCGCCGCCGTGGCAATCCGCGCAACCGAGCACGACGCCGGGGTTGGCGTGCATGGTCGGTTGGTCGGTCTTCTCGTGGCAGGTCGTGCAGCCGACGGATTTCGTGTCGGCCAGGGTCTGCGGCTGGCGCGCCGGGGCGGCCGGGAACTCGTGGTAGGTGCGCTCGACCTTCTCGATGCCGGCCGACTGCACCGACAGCGAGACCGAGCCCAGGGCCAGCGTCGCCGCCAGCGAGAGCAGCGCGGCGCGCAGCGACAGCCGAGGCGCAGCGTCGGGCTTAGGGGAATCGGCGATCGCGATGGTGGTCTCGTCGGTCATGGGCTCAGAACGTCAGGATCGCGTTGATCAGCCCGGAGTACAGCGTGCCCTGCTCGGTGCCGTAGAAGCGCTGGATGCCGTCGCCGGGTTTGAGCACCGCGATCGAACCGTTGACGACGATGTTCTGGATGAACAACGGCCGCCACTGCACGCCCACGGACGCATCCCAGCCGATCGGCTTGGGCGGCGGTGCCTCGTTGCGCAGGGCGCCAAGCACTTCGGTGTGGATGAAGCGCAGGTGGTTGAGGTTGGCGGTGACGCGGACTTCCGGCGTCAGGTCGAAATCCGCACCGACGCCGGCCAGCGCGAGGCCCGGATTCACGAAGTTCGACTGGCCCTGCTCTTTCGATGAGCGCAGCGAGGGCAGCAGGCCGTTGCGATTGCTCAACACCACGCCACCGCCGCCGATCAGCGGGATGGTCTGGCGGATGAAGTAGCTGGTGTCGGCGCCAGCGAACTGCGGGTTCTCGAAGATCGCGTCGAAGCCGGTGGCCTTGTCGTCGTACGGATCGCGATCGCCGCTGGCGAACAGCACGCTGCCGCGCACACGCACCCAGCTGAAATCGCGCGAGAGTTCGCTGGCGTGGAACAGCGCGCGGATCTTCTGCGAACGCTGCGCCAGCGGGTGGCGGTCGTAGCTGCCCACCGCCACATAAGTCGTCGTTGTCAGGTTCAGCCGACTCTTGGGCCACCACGAGGTGAGATGCCCGTCGCCACTGACGCCGAGGTAGGTGACGTTGTAGCGATGCGGGCGCAGGTCGCCGAGGAAGGCCGGCCGCACCAGGAAGCCGTTGGTGTCGTAGTGGAAGCGGTCCTCACGGTTGCGGTTGTGCAGCACCGTCGCCTGCGAGGTGAAGCCCAGTCGCGGCCAGTCCTGCCGGTAGACGTTGGCGACGAAGACGTCGTCGTGGCGCAGCGGCTCAGTGACGTCGTTGAGGCCGGAGTTGGTGTCCTTCTCCATCCGGCGGAACCACGCCAAGTTGTACTGCCAGAAATTGTTGTCGCGATTGCCGAACAGCCGGATGCCGAACGGCTGGTCGATGAACAGGAAGCCGCGGAAATCGCTGGTGAAGGGCTGGATGCCGATGCGCAGGCTGTCGAAGTCGTAGCGGTCCGAGACGTTGCGCAGGTGCTTGTCGTAGAAGAGCTCCTGCAGGCCGATGAAGGTGTCGGTGCGCGTGCGGCCGGCCTCCGGGTCGATGCGCAGCAGGCCGGATTCCTGCGCGACGACGCGGTTGATGTTCAGCACGGGCACGATGCGGAACTCGTAGTCCGGCGGCTTGAACGTCGTGTTGCCCTTGATGGCCGAGGCGCTGAGGATGAAGGTCTGCGCGCCGATCTCGAAGCGGTTGCGGCCGTAGATGTCGTTGCCCTGCCCCGGCGTGCCGATCACCTGCGCCACCGGTACCGGGAAGCGCCGCGCCTCGCCGAGCGTGTCGGAGACGAGGTTCAGCGCGAGGAACCAGTCCGTGCCCCATTCGAGCACCGGGAAATCGCCCTTCAGCACGTTCTGGTGGTAAGGGTCGTACCACGGGTACGTCAGCCCCAGGCCCTGCATGATTCGCCAGCGGTCGGGTACCGAAACGGATTCGCGAGGCAGGTTCGGCGCCGCCGGTTCAATCTGCTCGGCTTCGGGCGGCGGTAGCGTGACCAACGGCGCGACGTCGCCACCGGGGCGCACCAGCGGCTCGATGGCCGGCGCGGGCACGCCGTCGGGTGTAGCGATCCTCGGCGCGGCCGGGCCACGCATCGCCTCGACGTTCCACTGTCCGTCGGCCAAGCGCTCGCGGCGTAGCCACGCACTAACGGCGTCGGCGCTGGTCGCGACGGCTGCGCCGCGCACTCGGACTTCGATCCAGTCGCCCTGCGTCGAGAGCACTTCCAACAGGCGCCCACGCGAAACGTCGAAGCGCGCGGCGGCATCGGCGCGCGGTTCGGCGCGGAGGACGAGGCTCGGCGCCATCACCTGCACGAGGCCGACGCCGGTGTCGGCCGTCGATGCGTCCGGCGTGGACTGCGCGACGGCAGGCGTCATGGCGGCGAAGGCCAACGCGGCCGCACAGGCGGCCACCAGCCGCAGCGGACGCAGGCGCCAGCGTTCGGGCAGACGCGGCTGGCGGCCGGTCATCGGCGACGCTCCGTCGTCGCACGCGGCAGCGGCACGAACTGCCGCAGGCGCGGATCATGGCGCGCGTCGCGGCGAAGCCGCTCGGGAACGCTCGGCTGGGATGAGGTCACCGGGCCCGCTGAGGTCGTCGGCAGGTCGCCGTCGCCGCCGCAGACGTTCTGCGCATCACTGCCGTTGAACGGCGACTGCGGGCACTGCACGTAGCGTAGGCCGAGGGTGTCGGAACGCCTCGCCAGCGGCGCATGGCCGAGGCCGCCGCCGCGCCAGCGCGCCGCACGGGTGATGCCGAGGAAGGCGATCATGTCGTCCTGGTCGACGCCGTCGCCGGACACACCCACCGCGCCGACCAGCACGCCGTTTCGATAGATCGGTACGCCGCCGGGGAAGATCTGGATGCCGTTGTCGGCGCCAATGGCCGTCGCGGTGCAGCGGTTGACGATTGGGCCGCCGGGAGCCAGCGACGCGGCGAGCCCCGGGAACACGAGGTCGAGCTGCAGGCCGACGTTGAACGGGCTCCAGTTCGGCTTCGCGCTCGACAGCGGGCCGCGCGAACGACCTTCGATGCCGTCCGGGAACAGCGGCCGCGCGATGTTGCCGATGGCGCGCGCGGTGAAGGCGGTGCCGTCGGCGAAGATCGTCGGGCGCTGGAAGAAGGCCACCGCCGCACGCGGGTCGCCGTTGAAATAGAACGCCTGCTGCGCCGCGGAGTTCGCCGTCGCGATGCGCGCCGCGGCGTCATTGCGTGAGAACAGCGCGGCCGCGCGCGCTTTCTGCAGCGAGACGTCGATGCCGAAGATCGGCGCGTCCGGCGTGCGGCCGACGCCGAGCGTCACGCCCTGCGCATCGACGACCGACACCGTCACCTGCGCCGGCGAACCGAGCGGGATGCGGATCTGCGCGCGCGCGGCGTTCGCCACACCCAGCGCTTCGTCGAGCAGGCTGGTGACGTCGGCCGCGCTCAGGCCAGCCGAGGCAATCGGCGGAAAGCGGTTGCTGCCGTCGGGGTTCAGCAGGCCGTGGGCGTCGCCGGCGAGGTTCACCAGCTCGCGCGCAACACCGGACTCCGGCAGGCCGAAGATACGGCCGGTACGTGGGCCGTCGGCTGCAGCGTAGTAGCCGCCGACATCGACATAGCTGCCGCCGGCGGGCAGCGTCGCGCTGCTCGACTGCAGGCGACCGTCGGCGTCGGAGAAGCGCAGGCTCACGCCGCCGGCGGTGACGCGCTCGGCGCGGATGCAGTCCGGCGGCGTGAAGCCGGCCAGCGCCGAGTGCGCGATCACTTCCTCGGGATCGTTGTCGAAATCGAAGGGGAACAGGTCGACCGTGTAGGTCGGCGCGCTGCCGGCGATAACGCCGATGCCGCCCACCACGCTGCCGGCCTTGTACAGCGGAAAGCCGCCGGGATCGGCCGACAGGCCCAGCGGCGAGCGGCGCGGGCCGATGCCCAGCGCGCTGCCGCCCTGCACCAGGTCGCCGCAGGGCAGCTGGCTGAACTGCACGCCGAACAGTGGGCCCGAGGGCACGTTGCGGATGGTCGGCGGAAAATGGTCCTGCACGATAAAGCTCGCGGTGCGCGTGCTGAAGGCCTGCCCCGATGACGATAGGTAGGCGCCGGTGACGGCCTTCGCGATCGCCGCGGCCGTGCTCGGCACCACCAGCCCTTCGAGCCCGCCGCCGCTCGACACGCCGCTGGTGATGCGCACCGTCGACGCTGCGCCGCTGGTCTGGAACACCGCCAGGACGTTGCCCACGCGATCCACGACGGCGATCGTCGCCGGCTGGTTCAGACGCTGAGCGACGTCCGCGGCCTGCGCCACCCCGCGCTGCACGTCGGTCGAATCGAGACGCTGGTTCGGCAACGCCGGCGCCGGGCAGCGCGCCGAAGCCGCTCCCGCCATCAGCGAAGCCGCGGCCGCCAGCGCAATCGTCAGCGGGCGCAACGCAACGATCATTGCGCCTCCGCGGTCGGCACCAGACGCCCCGCAAGCACTTCCGCTTCCTGCAGCGCGGCATGCGCCGGATGGTAGTCGTGGCAGAGGCCGCAGTCGGAGCGCACCTGCGTCGGCGCCGCGACGGCGCCGGCGTGGCAATCGCGGCAGCCGCCGATCATCGGCATCAGCACTTCGCTGGCGTCCTTCGACGCCTCGGCCTCGTGGCAGGTGCTGCACTCGCTCTGCGTATGCGCCGCGTGGCTGAAGCGCGCGCTGGGCATCCAGTCGTGCACCGGGACCACCGCGGCGATGCGGTACAGCGGCAGGTCGGCGGCCGGCGAACCGATCGGACCGTTCTCAGCGATGCGGGTCACCGTGTGACAGACCGCGCAGGCGCGTTTCTCGAACAGATCGGTGGCCTCGACACGCGCGAGGGTCAGGGCGTCGCCGGGGCGGCCGACGAAACGCACGTCCGTCGCGTCCTCTGCGCCCGGACGCTGCACGGCGCTGGGCGCCGCCTCGGCGCGCCGGGGGTCGGCGTTGTTGGTGGCGAAGCTGTAGAACTCGCGGATCATCGACAGCGCGTCATCAACCGAGCCGTGCGGCACGCTGCGACGGGCCAGCGCCGTCTCAAGCGTCAGCGCATGGCAGCTTTCGCAGTCGGTTTCGAAGGCCACCGGCTCGAAGCCCAGTGCGTCCTCGGTGGCACGGTGGCAGCTGCCGCAGGCCAGGGTCTGCGGGCCGTTCGGCCCGTCGATGCCGGCGGCGAGGTGCACGTCATGCGGGAACTTCAGGCCGGTCGGCTCGATGGTCGGCTCGCTGCCGAGGCGCCGCTTGCGCAGCGCGCCGTCATCGCCGACGACGCGGATCGCGAACTCTGGGTGCGCATCGCCGAAATCGCGCACGTCGAGCAGACCGAGCTCGGGTTTGCGCGCGGCGAGCCCCTCGTGGCACTCGACGCAGGCCGGGCCGGACTGCGCGATGTTCTGCAGCGCCAAACCCTGCGGACCGTTGTGCTCGCGATGGCAAGCGGCACAGCGTGGCGCCGGATCGCCAGCGATCGGCGGCGAAGCTCCGGTGTGCGCGGTGACGGTCAGGTGGCAAGCCGTGCAGTCCTCGTCGCGCACGCGCGCGAAGGGCTCGCTGTGGCAGGCGCGGCAGTCGAGCGACAGCGCCGAGTGCGCAGCGTCCAAGGGGCCGGCGTCCCAGACGCGGTCCCAGGCGTGCGCGGTGCGGTGCGCTTCGATCTCTTCGGCGCTCACGGCCGTCATCCGCGGCGCAGCACCGGCGTCGACGGCGGCCTGGCGCTCGGCCGCGCGATTCGACAGCCACCAGGGCGCCAGGGCGAGGCCGGCCAGGGCGAGCAGCAGCAGCGTCCACGACAGCAGGCGACGGCCGCGCAGGGGACGACGCAGGGCGTCGAGTTCGGCGGCGTTCGGGTCGTTCGGCGCGCTCGAGGCCATGGGCTACCAGTAGGTGAAGACCGCAAGGATGTGGGCCAGCAGGGCGCCGAGCAGGGCCAGCGACAGTGGCACGTGCACGACCAGCCAGACTTCGGTCCAGGCGCGCAGGCGCAGGTAGGCGCGGATCCGCTTCAACTGCTGCAGGCGGCGGAACTGCAGGGCGAACAGGTCGCGCACCTCGCGCTCGGAGGCCCGCAGATCGGTGCGCAGCGACTCCACGGCCGCGGTGGTGGTGCAGCCCGGGACCCGACGGAACAGGCGCCGCCAGCCCGGCAGGCCAATCGGCGCTTTGGCCGAGGCGTCGACGAGCTCGACGAAGCGCGGCGAAATGCGTTCCGCCAGCGCGCGGGCTTGGCCGTCGATCTCCCCCAGCGCCGCCGCGTGCTGCTCCAGCGTCTTGCCGTCGAGCAGGTCGCTCATCAGGCCGGGATTGCGCAGGTACACACCCACACCCCAGACGCCGCTGGCGATCACGGCGACCATCAGGCCATAGGCCAGGGTGTGCACGTTCCAGCCGAACTGGAAGCCGGTGTGCAACGTACCCACGACCAGCAGGGACAGCCCGAGGTAGACGTGGGCGGAGAGCCAGCCGCGCACCGTGCCGGTGCCACCCATGTATTGGCGCTTGCGGATGCCGAACAGCAGCAGCCAGACGATCAGCAGCGCGCCGATCGTGCCGAGCGTGTAGCCGAGCACCGTGCCGCCGCCCGGCCCGTAGCGCGGTTCATCGACGGCGTACCACGCGATGCTGGCGAGCATGAGCGCCGCCGCCCACTTGAAGTAGCGCAGGCGCTCATGGCTCAGGATGTTGTCATTCGCCATCCGCGACCTTCCCCCTGGCGAGCATCGACGGCCCGCTGCCGCCGCCGCGGTGCAGAACGTGATGCATGGCTCGTTTTCCCCTGCTGCCGATTAGGCCGCTGGGATGAATGTGGCGTCAAGGCATACCGTGTGACCGCGCCTCCGCTAATCGCCGACCGCCGCCTCGACGACCGGCGGGGCCGGTCGGGACGGTAAACTCCGCGCCTTCATGACCGCCCCCACCCTCCCCGCCGCGCCGCTGCCGGCCCGCGGCCAGCAGCGCGCCGATTGGCGACTCCCCATAAACCCGACCGCCGCCGCGCTGGCCATCGTCGAGCGCGCGCATCGGCACGACGGGCTGGTGCTCGCCGTCGCCCGCGATACGTCGGCCGCATTGCGGCTCGAATCCGACCTGAGGTCGCTGGCCCGCGGCCTGCCGGTGCTGCATTTCCCCGATTGGGAAACGCTGCCCTACGACCTGTTCTCGCCGCACCCGGACATCATTTCCGAGCGCGTCGCAGCGCTCTACCGGCTACCCGCATTGAAGCGCGGCGTGCTGGTGGTACCGGTGTCGACCCTGCTGCAACGACTGGCGCCGCCGGAGTGGATCGCCGGCAACGTGCTCGACCTAAAGAAGGGCCAGAAACTCGACCTCGACGCCGAGAAGCGCCGCCTGCAGGCCGCCGGCTACCGCCACGTGCCGCAGGTGAACGACCCCGGCGACTTCAGCGTACGCGGCGCCCTGCTCGATCTCTTCCCCACCGGTGCCGCCGAGCCCTACCGTATCGAGCTGTTCGACGACACCGTCGACTCGCTGCGCAGCTTCGACCCCGAGACGCAGCGCTCGCAGCACGCCATCGACGCCATCGAGCTGCTGCCGGCGCGCGAGTTCCCGTTGGATGAAGCCTCGTGCAAGCGCGCGCGCGAGGCGCTGCTCGACCGCTTCGACGTCAACCCGCGGCGCTGCCCGCTGGTGCAGGACCTGAAGGAAGGCGTCGCACCCGCCGGCATCGAGTACTACCTGCCGCTGTTCTTCGAGCGCACCGCCAGCCTGTTCGAGCACGTGCCCGCCAACGCGCTGGTGGTGCTGGACGCCGGCTGGGAAGCCGCCGCCGAAGCGCAGCTGGCGCAGAGCGCGCAGCGCTGGGAGCAGCGCCGCCACGACATCGAGCGCCCGGTGCTGCCGCCTGAGGAGCTGTGGCTGCGCCTCGATGAGCTGCGCGCCGCGCTGAACCGCCACGTGCGCATCGAGCAGGTGCCGCCCGAGCACCCGCGCTGGGCCGACGGCCTGGTGCTGGACGCGCAGCCCGCGCCGAACCTGCCGCTGGCCGCGAAAGGCGAAGCACCCGCTGCAGCGCTTCGCGCCTTCCTGTCGAGCTACCCGGGTCGCGTGCTGGTGGCCGCCGATTCGCCGGGCCGCCGCGAGGCCTTGATCGACGTCCTCGCCGCCGCCGACCTGAAGCCGCCGACCGTCGCCGACTGGGCCAGTTTCCTCGACGGCGAGCACCGCTACGCGATCGGCGTCGTGCCGCTGGACGCCGGCTTCGCGATCGCCGAGCCGGCCCTTGCAGTGCTCACCGAGCGCCAGCTGTTCCCCGAAAAAGCTGAGCAGTCGCGCCGGCGCACGCGTCGCGGCGTCCGCGACCCCGACGCGATCATCAAGGACCTGTCGGAGATCTCGGTCGGCTCGCCGATCGTCCACGAGGAACACGGCGTCGGCCGCTACCGCGGGCGCGAGGTGCTGGAGGCCGGCGGCGTCGCCGGCGAGTACCTCGTCATCGAGTACGCCAAGGGCGACAAGCTCTACGTGCCGGTGTCGCAGCTGGAGCGCGTGTCGCGCTACTCCGGCGCCTCAACCGAGCACGCGCCCCTGCACAGCCTGGGCGGCGACGCCTGGGAGAAGGCCCGCAAGCGCGCCGCCGAGAAAGTGCGCGACGTCGCCGCCGAGCTGCTGGAGATCCAGGCGCGCCGCCAGGCCCGCGCCGGCCTCGCCCTGCCGCTCGACCGCGCGATGTACGAGCCCTTCGCGGCGACCTTCCCGTTCGAGGAAACGCCCGACCAGCTCAGCGCCATCGACGCGGTGATCGACGATCTGGGCAAGGCCTCGCCGATGGACCGCGTGGTCTGCGGCGACGTCGGCTTTGGTAAGACCGAAGTGGCGGTACGCGCCGCGTTTGTGGCCGCTGCGGCCGGCCGACAGGTCGCCGTGCTCGTGCCCACAACCTTGCTCGCTGAGCAGCACTACCGCAACTTCCGCGACCGCTTCGCCGACTGGCCGATCCGCGTCGAGGTGCTGTCGCGCTTCAAGTCGCCGAAAGAGATCAAGGCGGTGCTCGAACAGGTGGCCGAGGGCAAGGTCGACGTGATCGTCGGTACGCACCGGCTGCTGCAGGACGACGTCAAGTTCAAGGACGTCGGTCTGGTGATCGTCGACGAGGAGCAGCGCTTCGGCGTGCGGCAGAAGGAGCGCCTGAAAGCGCTGCGCGCCGAGGTGCACCTGCTGACCCTCACCGCCACGCCGATCCCGCGCACGCTGAACATGGCGATGAGCGGCCTGCGTGACCTGTCGATCATCGCGACACCGCCGGCGCACCGCCTCGCGGTCAAAACCTTCATGGCACCGTGGGAGAACGAGACCGTTGTCGAGGCGTTCCAGCGTGAGCTGGCGCGCGGCGGCCAGGTCTACTTCCTGCACAACGAGGTCGACAGCATCGAGAAGATGGCCCGTGACCTGCAGGCGCTCGTACCGGACGCTCGCATCCGCGTGGCCCACGGGCAGATGGCCGAGCGCGAGCTGGAACAGGTGATGCTTGATTTCCATCGGCAGCGCTTCAACGTGCTGGTCTGCACGACCATCATCGAGTCGGGCATCGACATCCCGAGTGCCAACACGATCATCGTGAACCGCGCCGACAAGTTTGGCCTCGCGCAGCTTCATCAGGTGCGCGGCCGCGTGGGACGTTCGCACCATCGCGCCTACTGCTACCTGATC
This sequence comes from Silanimonas sp., assembly GCA_051660925.1. Taxonomy (GTDB): domain Bacteria; phylum Pseudomonadota; class Gammaproteobacteria; order Xanthomonadales; family Xanthomonadaceae; genus Silanimonas. The sequence goes on from JBOFQO010000366.1 coordinate 12,484, forward strand.
GTGCCACCGAAGCTCACCAGCGATGCCGAGAAGCGCCTCGAAGCGCTGGCCGCGATCGAGGAACTCGGCGCGGGCTTCATGTTGGCCACGCACGACCTTGAGATCCGCGGCGCCGGCGAGCTGCTCGGCGAAGAGCAGTCCGGCCAGATCGCCGAGGTCGGCTTCAGCCTCTACACCGAGCTGCTGGAGCGTGCGGTCAAGTCGATTAAGGCCGGCAAGATCCCGGACCTCGACGCCGGCGCGCCGATCGGCCCCGGGATCACGCTGAACATCCCCGCCTTGC
>JBOFQO010000367.1:0-5996 GCA_051660925.1 Silanimonas sp.
AGTACGGCGACGAGCGCGAGCCGGCGATGCGCGCCTTCATGCAGGAGATCGCGCCGCTGAACAACGCCGAGCGGATCAGCTCGCCGCTGTTCGTCGCGCAGGGCGCCAACGACCCGCGCGTGCCGCTCTCTGAGGCCGAGCAGATCGTCAAGGCGGTGCGCGGCAACGGCCGCGACGTCTGGGATCGGGTGTTCAAGGACGAGGGCCATGGCTTCGCGAAGAAGAGCAATGCCGACTGGTTCAACGCCGCGACCGTGATGTTCTGGCAGCGGCATTTGCTGGCGGAGTAAGTCCCTCAGTCGCCGGGCTCGATCCACGCGCGCGAGCGCTGGACGGCCCGGCGCCACTGACGGCCGACACGCTCCCGATCTTCGACCGCCATTGCCGGCTCGAAGCGTGCGCCCTTCTGCCACAGCGCCGCGATCTCGTCGGTATCGCGCCAGACGCCGACGGCGAGGCCGGCGAGGAACGCCGCGCCCATCGCCGTGGTTTCACCGACCACCGGGCGCTCGACCGGCACGCCGAGCACATCGGCCTGGAACTGCATCAGGAAGCCGTTCGCGGCCGCGCCGCCGTCGACCTTGAGCGTCGTAATCGCGATGCCGGCATCCTCCTGCATCGCGGCGAGCACGTCGCCGGCCTGCAAGCCGATCGACTCCAGCGTCGCGCGGACGAGGTGGGCACGGTTGCTGCCGCGCGTCAGGCCAAGGATCGTGCCGCGCGCATACATGTCCCAGTGCGGCGCGCCAAGGCCCACGAAGGCCGGCACCACGACCACGCCGCCGCTGTCGGGCACCGACTGCGCCAGTTCATCCGAGTCTTCGACACGGTCGATGAGGCGCAGCTCGTCTCTGAGCCACTGCATCGCCGCGCCGGCGATGAACACGCCGCCTTCGAGCGCGTAGTCGACGCGGCCGTCGATGCCCCAGGCGATCGTGGTCAGCAGGCCGTGCTTGGAAGGCACGCGCTGCGCGCCGGTGTTCATCAGCAGGAAGCAGCCGGTGCCGTAGGTGCTCTTGACCGTGCCGGGCGCAAAGCAGGCCTGCCCGAACAGCGCCGCCTGCTGGTCGCCCGCGCAGCCGGCGATCGGAATCGCCGCGCCGTCGAACAGCCCGGCCGCGGTGTGGCCGAAGACGCCGCTGGACGGACGCACCTCGGGCAGCATCGCCGCCGGGATGTCGAGCGCGTCCAGCAAGGTCTCGTCCCAGCGCAGCGCCCCAATGTCGAACAGCATCGTGCGCGACGCATTCGACACGTCGGTGGCGTGCACCGCACCGCCGGTGAGCTGCCACAGCAGCCAGGTGTCGACGGTGCCGAACAGCAGCTCGCCGCGTCGGGCGCGCTCCCTCGCACCCGGCGTCTGGTCGAGAATCCACTGCAGCTTGGTCGCCGAGAAATAGGCGTCGATGACGAGGCCGGTGCGCTCGCGCACGTGCGCCTCGAAGCCGCGGGCCTTCAGCGCATCGCAGAGCGCCGCGGTGCGCCGGCACTGCCAGACGATGGCGTTGCCCAAGGGTCGGCCGGTGTCGCGCTCCCACACCAGCGTCGTCTCGCGCTGGTTGGTGAGGCCGATCGCCGCGACCTCGTCGGCGCGCACGCCGGCGTTGGCGAGCGCCTCGCGGGCGACGCCGATCTGCGTGCCCCACAGTGCCATCGGCTCGTGTTCGACCCAGCCCGGCTGCGGGAAGACTTGCGGGAACGGCCTCTGCGCCATCGCCAGCGCGGTGCCGGCGCGGTCGAACAGGATCGCGCGCGAGCTGGTGGTGCCCTGGTCCAACGCCAGCACGTAGCGCTTCTGCATCACGGGTGCTCCCGGAAGTAGTCGTCGAACTTCGCCTGCGCCTCCGATCCGAACAGGATCTCGCAGGCCTCCATCAGACCCTTTGCCGCGCGGATGTCGTCGCGGCGGACGACCAGCGCGATCTTCGAGCGCCGCCGCAGGAAGTCCTCGAGCGTGGTGATCATCTCCTGCTGCTGGGCGAGGCGGATCTCGCAGCGCAGGTAGTCGGTGCCCTCGATCAGCACCTCGGCCTGCCGTGGGTCTTCGCGGATGTCGGCCAGCAGCTCGAAGGCCTGCTGGTCGTAGCGTCGCCACAGTCGGCTGCTCAGGCGTTCGATCGAGGTCGGCGAGGTATAGCTGTCGAGGTCCATCAGGCGCGCCTGGTGCCGGTACTCCTCACGAACACTGGCGTGCGGTTCGCCGTACCAGCGGTAGTCGGCATGCGGCAGGGCGACGCCCAGCGCGGCGACCTGCTCGGACATCTCGTCGCCGACGTTGATGCAATCGGTCAGCTTCCCGCCGAACACGCTCAGATGCGCCGTCGCGGCATTCACGTCGATGCGGTGGCGGCGCGACATCTGCAGCCAGTCCTCGCCGCTCGCCGGCGAGTCCCCGGCCTTGACCGCCAGCGGCCGCACGCCGCAGCGCTCGGCGATGATGTCGGCCGGCGTCAGCTTTGTTGCGAGGTTCAGGCGCTTGTTGATGTTGTCGAGCACGAACCGCCGGTCCTCATCGGTCACTTCGGTGTGCGGCGACTCCACGCGGGTGTCGGTGGTGCCCACGCAGGTACGCACGCCCATCGGGATGGCGAAGAACAGGCGGCCGTCGTCGGCGAAGAACGTGAGGATGCGTCGGCTCTCGGTGATCCGCGGCACCACGAGATGGATGCCTTTGGAGAACACGTGCCGATGCGCGGTGCGCTCGCCGGTCAGTGCGTTGTGGGCGTCGACGAAGGGCCCCGCCGCGTTCACCAGCACCTTCGCACGGATCTCGAACTCCGCACCCGACATCACGTCGCGGGCCCGCGTCACCCAGTGCCCGTCGACGCGGCGGGCGCCCAGCGATTCGACGTAGTTCGCGGCGATGCAACCGCGATCCATCGCCGAACGCACGAACTGGAATACGAAGCGCGCGTCGTTGTCGTGCAGGTAGGCGTCGGAGTACTCGAGGCCGCCGCCATAGCGCGCGGTGCGCACCACCGGCTCCTCGCGCTCGATCGTGGCCTTCGACAGCCAGCGCGGCGCGGCGGTGTGGCCCTCACCGAACAGCCAGTACAGCCACGCCCCGGCCCAGACGACGCGAGGCGGGAAGCGGAAGCCGCGGTCGAGCGTCGAGTAGAAGCGGATCTGCCGCACGCGCGAGGGGTAGGCGTCGAGCAGGCGGTTGCGGCTTCGACACAGGTCGCGCACCAGCCCGAACTCGCGGCTTTCGAGGTACTTGATGCCGCCCCAGGCAAGGTTGCTGGAATGCTGGCTGGTGAAGCCGGCGAAGTCGCGCTGGTCGATCAAGGCCACCGACGCGCCCTTGCCCGACAGCGCCGCGGCCGACACCGCGCCGTTGATGCCGCCGCCGATCACCAGCACGTCGAAGCTGCGCGCAGCGAGCTTTCCGATGTTGCTGCGGCGCAGCTGCATGCACGCTCCGGCGGGGCGACGGGCCTCGGGGTCCGATGCAGTCTAGCGCCGACTCATCGCGATGCTGCCGAGGATCAGTGCACCGGCCGCCATCATCGCCAACGTCACGGGCTCGTCCAGCAGCAGCCACGACCAGCCGGCACCGAACAGCGGCACGAGGTAGGTGACCATCACGGCGCGTGCGGCCCCGATCTTGCGGATCAGCCGGTAGAACAGCACGAAGGCGAAGCCGGTGCAGATCACGCCCAGCGTCACCACCGCCGCCCATGCCGTCGCGCCCGGCATGGTCTCCGGCCACGCCCACAGCGCCGCGGGCGCCATGAACAGCGTGGCCGCGCCCAGCGTCGCCGCGGCGACGGCGGCCGACGGCAGCGTGCCAGCAAGGAACTTGCGCACCAGGTTCGCGCCAACGCCGTACAGGGCCGCGGCCAGGGTGCCGGCGGCCACGGCCGCCGGTACGTCGACGCCCTCGATGCGCGCCGACGCCAGCAGCACCACGCCGAGCTGGCCCAGCGCGAGCGCGAACCAGCGGCTGGACGTCAGCCGCTCGCCGAAGAACGCGGTGGCAGCCAACGCGGTGAACAGCACCGCCAGCGCGTTGCAGATCGCACCAATGCCAGCCGGCGCGAACGTGGCCGCCCACGCGAACAGCGAGAACGGCAGCGCCGAGTTCACGATGCCGATGAGGGCGAGCGCGCCAAGCAACCGCGGGTTCAACTGCGAACGCGCGGCCCACAGGAAGGGCATCAGCACGAGGGCGCCCAGCGCCAGCCGAAGCTCGACCAGCGCCAGCGGCCCGAACGCCGGCGCCGCGACGCGCATGAACATGAAGGACGCGCCCCAGATGGCGCCGAGCAGCACCAGTTCGCCCGCGGTCAGAAGGCCCCAGGCGGGAGTGCTGGGGGCCGAGACCGGTGTCGGCGCGGCGTCGAATGTGGCTTGCTTCTGCATGGTGTTCCCCGAAGTGATGGCGCCATTCTGCCGCTGGCCTGCGCCCGGACAAGCGCGCAGTATTCCCGCCAGACACGAATTTGGTTTGAGGCTCACCATGCCCGTGAAGTCCGCCCTGCTGATCCCGCTGCTGGCCTTCGAAGCCGCCGCGCGCCACCAGAACTTCGCTCGCGCCGGCGAGGAGTTGCACCTCACCGCCAGCGCCATCAGCCACCACGTGCGTGCGCTCGAGGCACGGCTCGGCACGGCGCTGTTCGCCCGCCACGCGCGCGGCGTCACCCTGACCGCCGCCGGGATGCGCCTGGCGAACGCCTCGACACAGGCCTTCGAAGACTTGGCGGCCTCGCTCGACGGCCTGCGCGACGACGACGATTCCCGCGACGAGATCCACCTCACCACCCTGCACAGCTTCGCGACCGCTTGGCTGATCCCGCGCCTGCCGGATTTCCACGCGCAGCATCCGGGCCTGCGCATGAAGATCGAGACCGAAACCGCGCTGAGCCGCTTCGACGAGGGCGGCCCCGAGCTCGGCATCCGCTTCGGCAACGGCGAGTGGCCCGAGCTGGAAAAGCGCTTCGTGCTCGGCGATGCGCTGCGCGTGGTCGCCAGCCCGGCACGCGTGCCGACGCACGCGACGATGGCGGTCGGCGCGGTGCTCGACCTGCCGCTGATCGGCGACTTCTCCCGCCAGGGCTGGCCGGACTGGTGTCGCGCCGCCGGCCTGTCGCGCGATGCGCTGCAGCCGCGCCTCCACATGCGCGACACCGTCGAAGCCATCGCGGCCGCCGTTGCCGGCCTCGGCGCCCTGCTCACCCGCGTGTCGATCGTGACGCCCTGGCTCGACAGCGGCGCCCTGGTGACGTTGCCCGGCCCGGTGCTGCCCTCGCGCTGGAGCTACTACCTCGTCAAGCCGAAGGGACGACGCCTGAAACCGGCCGCACAGGCCTTCAGCGACTGGCTGCTGGGCCAGGCGTCGACCGCGACCGCGGCATCGATGCTGGCCGGAAACACGGCCGCTTCGTCGCGAAGCGCGGGGGCATCGCGCCGCGGCGCGTCGTCGCTCAGTGCTGCGGCGAAGGCACGGCCGGCTCCGAAACGCTGAAGCGCGGCAGCACGAGCTGCGCGTCCCATCCGGTGGTGTCGTCCGGCGTCAGCCGGAAGCGCGCGCCCTGCCCCATCGCATCGGCTGTCATGCCAGCGGCGACGACCGGCGCCAGCGCAGCGCGCGCGCCCAGGGGCTGCGGGCCGCAGGTGCCCACCATGCAGGCCCAGAACTCGCCTTTGGCAGCGGACACGTTGATCCGCAGCATCGGCACGTCGGCGAGATGCGCCATCGTCGGCACCGGCGGCGACTCACCGGGCATCAGCCCGCCAACGCGTTGCGGCGCCGCGCGACGCGCGTGGTAGTTGCCGATCAGCACGACGAAGGCGCGATCGGGCGCAGCGTCCATCGCCGTTCGCAGCACTGCGGCCATGCGTCGGTTGCGCTCATTCGCGCCCGCGCCGGCGTTGCCGGCGTCGAAGGCGAGCACGCGCACGTCCGCGCCGTTCGCACGGTGCCCGCGCATCGCCTCGATCAAGGCCAGCATCGCCGCGCTGCGGCGCCCGTCGCTCCGCTCGCGCGGCAGGCG
>JBOFQO010000368.1:0-23921 GCA_051660925.1 Silanimonas sp.
CGACATGGGCCACCGAGAGGCGGCTGTTCGCGCCGAGTGCCACGACGATGCTGTTGCGGCCCTGCGCGTCGACGAGGATGCCGGCGCTACCCGTCGCGGCGTCGGCGACGGTTTCGAAGCGGCCGTCGAGGCCCTCCTCGCGCGCCAGCGCGCGGGCGCCGTCGGCGAGCGTGTCCGCGCCGAGCGCGCCGATGAAGGTGGTTTCGGCCCCGGCGCGTGCCGCGGCCACGGCCTGGTTGAAGCCCTTGCCGCCGGGTCCAGAGCGGAAGGCAAAGCCCGCGCGGGTCTCGCCTGGCGCCGGCAGCGCGTCGACCTCCCAGACGAGGTCCTGGTTGTAGCTGCCGACGACGAGGACGCGACCTGCCATCGCTGGCCTCAGTGCCAGTTGAGCATCACGCCGGCGATGGTGGCCGTCATCAGCGTGGCGATGGAGCCGCCGAGCACCGCGCGCAGGCCGAAGCGGGCGAGGTCGGAGCGACGTTCCGGGGCCAGCGAGCCGATGCCGCCGATCTGGATCGCGATCGAGGCGAAGTTCGCGAAGCCGCACAGCGCATAGGTGAGGATGATGCGGCTTTCTTCGCTGATGGCGCCGACGCCGGTGCCGACGGGGATCTGCGACAGCTGCAGGTAGGCGATGAATTCGTTCAGCACGATCTTCTGCCCGATCAGGCCGCCGCCGATCATCGCGTCTTCCCACGGAATGCCGATCACCCACGCGATCGGCGCGAGCACGGTGCCGAGGATCGTGCCGAGGTTCACCTGCACGCAGCCATTGCCGGCCACCGCGGCGAACGCGGCATCGCTGAGGCAGCGCGGGTCGTTGCCGCTGTTGAGCCATGCCGTCAGGCCGACGGCGTTCGCCGCGCCGCCGATCATCGCGTTGATCAGCGCGATCAGGGCCACGAAGGCGAGCAGCATCGCGGCGATGTTGATGGCGAGCTTCACGCCGTCCGCCGCACCGGCCGCCGCGGCATCGATCACGTTGGCCGACGTCTTCTCGACTTCCATCTTGACGCTGCCGCGGGTGAGCGGCTCCTGCGTCTCGGGAATCAGGATCTTGGCGACGAGGAACGTGGCCGGTGCGGCCATGATCGATGCGGCGAGGAAGTGCTTGGCGTACAGCGCCTGCAGCTCCGGGTCGGTGCCGCCAAGCAGCCCGACATAGGTGGCCATCACGCCACCGGCGATGTGGGCCATGCCGCCGATCATCATCGTCAGCAGCTCGGAGTCGGTCATCTTGACGATGTACGGCCGCACCGTCAGCGGCGCTTCCGTCTGGCCGATGAAGACGCTGGCACACACCGAAGTCGTCTCGGCGCCCGACAGCTTCATCACTTTGGTGATGGCCCAGGCCATGGCCTTCACGACCAGCTGCAGGATGCCGAGGTGGTAGAGGATGGCGGTGAGCGCGGCGAAGAAGATCACCGTCGGCAGCACCTGGAACACGAAGATGAAGCCGAATTTGTCGGCCGTGGCGAGGTCGCCGAAGATCATCTTCGCGCCCTCGGTGGTGTAGCCCGAGACGGTGACGAAGGCGTGCGCCGCGGCGCCGAAGATGGCGGCGCCGAAAGGCGTCAGCAGCACGAAGGCCGCGAACAGCACCTGGATGACCATGCCGGTGCCCACCAGCCGCCAGTCGACCTGCCGCTTGTGGCTGGAGAACAGCCAAGCGATGCCCACGAGGACGAACAGGCCGAACAGGCCGAAAAGGATCTGTGACATCGGGGTGACCGGCGGGAAGATCGGGGCAGGGTAGGGGGTCGGGGGCGGGTGGGGCAATGGGCGGTGCAGCAGGGCGCCTGCGCCACTCCCGCGTTAGCCCAAGCCCCACACCGCCACCCATACCGCCAGCGCCGCGAACAGCGTCGCGGCGCTCCAGCGTGCGGCTTTCAGCGGAAGGCGGTCGGCGTAGCGGTGGCCGAGCAGCACGACCGGGCCATTGGCGACCAGCATGCCGAGGCTGGTGCCGGCCACGACTTGCCACAGCGGCGCGTACTTCGCGGCCAGCACCACGGTCGCGATCTGGGTCTTGTCGCCGATCTCGACGATGAAGAACGCCACGGTGGTGGCAAGGAAGGCGCCGAAGCGCGAGGGCTTCGGGGCCTCGTCCTCGTCCATCGTGTCAGGGACGAGCGTCCACGCCGCGACGGCGGCGAAGCAGGCGACGACGCCCCACTTCAGCACCTCGGGCGACACCATCGAGGCCACCCAGGCCCCGGCCCAGCCGGCCAGCGCATGGTTGGCGAGCGTGGCGACGGCGATGCCGGCGACGATCGCCCACGGCTGCCGGTAGCGCGCGGCGAGGATCAGGGCGAGCAGCATGGTCTTGTCGCCGATCTCGGCGATGGCGACGGCGGCGGTGGAAACGAAGAGGGCGTCCATGGGGCGGCGAGGATACTCACCTCCCGAGGTGCGCAGGATTGACGGTGGCGTCCGAAGCTACTCACGCGTGCTTCGCTAGACTTCGCGCCTCGCTCCCTTTCCCGAGGTTTCCATGCTCTACCGCCGTCTCGGCCGCACCGGCTTGCAGGTCTCCGCGCTGTCCTTCGGCGCTTGGGTCACGTTCGGCACGTCGCTGGGCCGCGGTGAGGCGCGGCGGCTGATCACGCAGGCTTTCGATGCCGGGATCAACTTCTTCGACAACGCCGAGACCTACGCCAAGGGCGAGGCGGAAAGGATCATGGGCGATGTCCTCGCCGACATGCGCTTCCCGCGCGATGCCTTTGCGGTCTCGAGCAAGGTGTTCTTCGGGGCGGCGGACGCGCCGACACCGATGCAGCGCGGGCTTTCGCGAAAGCATGTGCGCGACGCCTGCGATGCCGCGTTGAAGCGCCTGCGCGTCGACTACCTCGACCTCTATTTCTGCCATCGCCCCGACCCGGACACGCCGATCGACGAAACCGTGTGGGCGATGGACCAGCTCGTGCGCGCCGGCAAGGTGCTGTACTGGGGCACGTCGGAGTGGTCGGCACCGGAGATCGTCGAGGCCGACCGCATCGCCAAGGCGCACCACCTCGTCGGCCCGAGCATGGAGCAGCCGCAGTACCACCTGCTGCACCGCGAGCGCGTTGAGCGTGAGTACGCGCCGCTGTACGAATTGATCGGCCTCGGCACGACGACGTGGTCGCCGCTGGCCTCGGGCCTGCTCACCGGCAAGTACGCGAACGGCATTCCGGCGGATTCGCGATTGGCGACGCCGGGCTACGAGTGGCTGCAGAAGAAGGTGCAGGGTGACGAGGGTGCCTCGACACTCGCGCGCGTGCAGCGCTTCACCGCGCTGGCGAGCGAGCTCGGCGTCGAGCCGGCGCCGCTGGCGATCGCGTGGTGCCTGGCGAATCCGCGCGTGTCGAGCGTGATCCTTGGCGCGACGAAGCCGGAGCAGCTGGCGCAGAACCTGAAGGCGCTTGACGTGCTACCGATGATCGACCCGGCGCTGAAGGCGCGGATCGAAGCCGCGGTCGGCTGAGCGCGCGACGGCATGAAGAGTCGCGCTCCGGCGAGGTGTTGACTTACAAATGAGAATCAGTAGCATTTGCATGGAGTCACCAACCCCAACCGCCCGGAGTGCGCCATGCCCGTCGTCGATGTGCCCCCGCTTCCCCCCAGCCCGACCCGCCTGATGTCGGCCGGCCGCCCCGCCGCCGCGGTGCATGCGCCGGCGGTCGATAGCCGCCTGCTGCTCAACGGCGCCCGCGAGATCGAGATCGTCCACGGTGACCAGGTGTACCGCTTGCGCCACACGCGGAACGACAAGCTGATCCTGGTGAAGTGATCCTTCTGCCGTAACGCAACATCCGCCGTCGCACGACGGCCCGGTCGCCAGCCCCGGTTCCCCCGGACGCCCGCTCCGCCGGTTCCCCCGAACCCTTGGAGTTGTCCATGCGTCCCCGCTGTCTCGCGGCGGCGGTCGGCCTCGCGCTGTCCGCCCCGCTGCTTCCGTCTTTCGCCCACGCGGCACCCGCGCCGTCCCTGTCGCCCGAGCCGGCGACGCTTGATGCCGTCATCGTTGTCGCTACCCGCAGCGACAGCGCGATCGCCGACGCGCCAGCCACGGTTGATGTCGTTCCGCGCCTTGAGATCGAACGCACCCAGGCGCAGGACCTTCGCGAACTGTTCCGCTACGAGCCGGCGGTGGTAATCACCGGTGGCTACGGCCGCTTCGGCCTCGGCGACGTGCGTATCCGCGGCCTCGGCGGCAATCGCGTGCAGCTGCAGGTCGACGGCGTCAACGTGGCCGACGCCTTCAGCATCGGCAGCTTCGCCAATGCCGACCGCGACGCGGTGGACGTGTCGATCCTCAAGCAGGCCGAAGTGCTGCGCGGCCCAGCCAGCGCGCTGTACGGTTCGGACGCGTTGGGCGGCACGGTGCGCTTCGTCACCCTCGATCCCGTCGACGTGCTCGGACGCGAGGATGGGTTCGCCGGGCGCGTGCGCGTGGGCGCCGCGAGTGTCGACGACAGCGTGCGGCTGGGCGCGACGCTGGCCGGCCGGCGCGGCGACTGGTCGTGGTTGCTGCATGCGCAGGCCCGTGAGGGCCACGAGGCCGAGACCTTCGGCACCGTCACCGCACCGGACGCCATGCGAACCGCGTCCAATCCCAGCGACCAGCAGCAGCGCGCGTTGTTGGCCAAGCTGCTCTACGACCTGGGCGATGGCGACCGCCTGCGATTGACGCTCGACGCCGGAGAAACCGAGGCGACGACGAGCGTGCTGTCCGCCCGCGCCGACACCGTGGTGTTCGGCCAGCGCATTCGAGTGCTCTCGCTCGACGCCGACGACCGCAAGACCCGCGCACGACTGTCGTTGGACGGCATGCATGCGCTCGCCAGCGCCGCGGCCGACACCCTGCGCTGGCAGCTGCACCGGCAGGACAGTACGACCGAGCAGCTCACCTTCGAGAGCCGCGCGTCGATCATTGCGAACAGCGCGGTGAACCCGACGCGCCGCGAGCGGCTGTTTGATTTCTTCCAGCGTGAAGACGGCCTGGAACTCACGGCCGAAAAGGCCTTCGGCGATGCCGGGCTGCTCTACGGCCTGCAGCTCACCGACACCGACATCCGCCAGAAGCGCGACGGCCGCAGCGTCAATCTGACGACTGGCGCGGTCAGCAGCACGATCTTCCCGGACGTCTTCCCGGTGCGCGATTTCCCGGTCAGCCGCACCCGCGAGTGGGGCCTGTTCGCGCAGGCCGACCTGCCGCTGTTGAACGGGGATCTCCGCCTCGTGCCGGCGCTGCGCTACGACGACTACCGGCTCGATCCGTCGCTCGATGCCATCTTCGCCGGCGACAATCCGGGCTTCGTGCCGGTGGGCCTCGACGCTCAACACTGGAGCCCGAAGCTTGGCCTGATCTGGTCATTTTCGCCGGGCGTTTCGCTGTACGCGAATGCCGCTGCTGGCTTCCGCGCGCCGCCTTACGACGACGCCAACCTCGGCTTCACCAATGTTGCCTCGGGCTATGCGGCGCTGCCGAACCCCGACCTCAAACCCGAGACCAGCCGCGGCGTCGACGTCGGCCTGCGCGGTGACCACGGCGCGCTGCAGTGGACGCTCACCGCGCACGCCTCGCGCTATCGCGATTTCATCGAGTCGCGCCGCAATGTCGGCATCGATCCCTCCACCGGGCTGCTGCTGTTCCAGTCGGTGAACCTGTCGCGCGTCGATACCTGGGGCGCCGAGGCCAGCGCGCGCCTTGCGCTCGATGATCTCGGTTGGAACGGCGGTTTCGTCCGCTTCGCCGCCAGCCGCACGCGCGGCGTCGATCGCACCGCCGATGCCTGGCTGGCCTCGATCGACCCGCTGCGCGCGGTGCTCGGTGTCGGCTGGCGCAATGACGCCGGCGGCGTCGAGCTCGTCGCCACTGCCGCCGCAAGGCAGGACGACCTCAGCAGCGCGACGGCCTTTGTTGCGCCCGGGCACGCGCTGCTCGACCTGATCGCGGACTGGGAATTCTCGTCTGCGTGGCGTGTGGAGGCAGCGCTGTTCAACCTCGCCGACCGCCGCGTCTGGGACACCGCCGACACCGCCGGCGTGCCGGCCAGCTCGACGCTACTCGACCGCTACACCCGGCCCGGGCGCAACGCCCGAGTCACCGTCACCGCTTCGTTCTGAAACCCCTGGAGCCCGCCATGCGCACCGCCTCGACCGCACTCGTTCCTCTTCTCCTCTCCACGCTTCTCTTCTCGACATCCGCCGCTGCCGCCACGCCGCCCGCCGAGGACCGCACCGCCATCCTCGCCATGCAGGGCGAGTACGCGGTCACTTTCCGGTTTGAGGAGACGGTACCGCTGCAGGCCGGTTACATCGCCCGCGAGAGCAAGGACAGCGGCGCCCGCGAGGTCGTCGTCCTCGTCGAGGACACGCCGACGAAGATCGTGCTCCAACATCTACTGGTCGCGCCGAATGGCCACGTGACCAAGCATTGGCGGCAGGACTGGGTCTTCGAGGCGTCGTCGCGCTTCGAGTTCGTCGCCGACCAGACCTGGCGGATGCGCGCGCTGACGGCCGAGGAGACCGCAGGGAAGTGGACGCAGTGCGTATTCGAAGTGTCCGACGCGCCGCGCTACTGCGGCACCGGCCGCTGGAATCACGCCTACGGCAACGCGACCTGGACCTCCGACCGCAGCTGGCGCCCGCTGCCGCGCCGCGAGCACACCACGCGCAGCGACTACAACGCGCTGAACGTCGAGAACCGCCACACCATCACGCCCTTCGGCTGGACCCACGAGCAGGACAACACCAAGGTGGTGCGCGAGGGCGAGCGCACCGTGGCCACGCTGACGCGCGAGTTCGGCTTCAATGACTATCGCCGAACGACGGAGACGGACTTCGCCCCGGCCTACCGCTACTGGCAGGCCACGGCGCCGTTCTGGGCCGAGGTGCGTTCGCGCTGGCAGGCCGCACTCGATCGCGGCGGCCTCGTCATCGACACGAAGGTCGACGGCATGCCCGTGATCGTCGGGTTGTTCAATCTAGCGTCGAAGGCCGAAAACGGCGATGCGGTCGGGCCGGAAGCCATCGACCGCATCTTCGCGCGCCACATCGAAGCGCTGCCGGCGCCCGCAGAGGCGACGGCCGCGCGTTGAGCCTGTCGAAGCCTCAGATCAACGTCAGCTGCGCGTCCGCCGGCGGGGCGGGCGGCGCCGGCGGTGCCGGAGGCGCCGCGGCAGGCGTGGCGCCCACCGGCGCGGCGGGCGGCGCAGGCGGCGTCGGGGGAACCGGCGGGAGCGGCGGCGGAGGCGGCAGGAAATCGAGCGGCCGGCCCTCGGGCACGGTGATCTCGACGTCCTGTGCCACGCGGTTGCGCAGGATGCGCAGCTTGAGCTTCTCGCCGGCGTCCTTCGCCCCCAGCGCACGCATCACCTCACGCGGCGAGTCGATCGCCTTGCCGTCCACGGCGGTGATCACATCCCCCGACTTCAAGCCCGGCAGGGCGTCGCTGGCGTTGATCAGCAGCACGCCGCTCTCGGTGCCGAAGTAGCGGCCGAGGTCGGTGTCGATGCTGCTGAGGCTGAGGCCGCGGAAGCGGAACGCGCGATGCAGGGCCTGCTGGCCGCAGTTCGCTTCATCGGGCCCGCAGCGGATGATCTGGATGTTCTCCGGCCCTCCGTGTTTGACGATGCGCACGGCTCCGGGTCCCGAGGCATCGGTGATGACCTCGATATCGCGCAGGCTCTCGAGGCCGCCCATGCGGCTGCTGAGTTGGCCGATTTGACCCTCGATGCCCGGCAGGTCGTCGCCGACCCAATTGAAGGTTGCGGTGCTGCCGATGGGCGCCAGCGTGACGTCGGCTGTGCCGGAGCGCCCGTCGCGCAGGTAGCCGACGCGGACCTTCTCGCCGTTCTGTCGACCGCGCAGCGCGCGCATGACCTCGGTGGCCGCATCGCTGGAATCGGCGCTGAGGTTTCGCCCATCGAGGCTACGAATGATGTCACCGGACTTCAGGCCAGCCTTGTCGGCGGGGCCGCCGGGTGTCACCGCGCCGAGGCTCACGCCCTGTTCTTCTTGGGTGCTGAGTACCACGCCCATGCCGGGGCGTTCGCCGCCGACGCGGCTCAGCAAGATGCGGCGCTGGCCGTCGCCGAGCTCGCGCCCAAGCTCGCCCATGCGTTGGCCGAGTCGTGACATTTCGGCTTCGAGCCGCGCCATCTCGGCGCGCTTCGCCTCGAGACTGCCCGCCGTTGCGGGCGCGGCCTGGGCAGGCGTGGCGGTCTGCGCTGCGAGCGGGCCCGCGAGTGCGGTGGCCAAGGCCAGGGCGATGAATCGGATCTTCATGGGGTTCTCCATATCAGTAGAGGCTGACCAGGGTGGTTTCAAAAGGCTGGCCCGCGGAAGCCAGCAGTCGTCGCGACGATTGCAGTTCGGCATAGCGCGAAAGGATGTCCACGCGCTGCTGCCAGAGCAGGGCGGCATCGCGCGAGCCCGGCTTCGCGGCCGAGAGCGCGGCATCGATGCCGGAGAGTTCGTCTTCGAAGGCGAGGCCGATGACCAGCGCGTCGGCCGGCTGCAGCGGGTCGGCATCGACAGCGGCGATCAGGCGCTCCAGGCGGGCGGACTCCTGCTGCAGCGCAACGAGGTCGACGCCTGGTGGCGTGTCCACGTCCAGCCGATCGCCGGGCGTCGGCAGCAGTAGCGCCAGTGCCAGCGCGGCGGCGGTGGCCAGCGCATACGGCCAGCGCGGCGCGCGCTCACGTCGGGTGGGCTTCGGCGCGACCAACGGCCAGATGCTGTGCGGCGGCGCGTCGAGGGGCAGGGCGCGCAGCGCCTCGCCGATCGGCATCAGGGCGTCGCGACCGGCGCGGTCGCCGGGACTGGAATGGCCCAGGTCAGGCATGGGAGGCCTCCGTCAGTTGCAGCAGGGCGCGCAGCTTTCGCGTGCCGCGCGCCAGTTGGGATTTCGAGAAGCTCGGCGTCTGCCCGAGCAAGCCGGCGATCTCGTCGTGCGTGTAGCCCTCGGCGTGGTAAAGCCACAGCACGCTGCGTGTCTTGCCTGGCAGCTGCGCCAGCGCTTCGGCCAAGCGCGCTGCGTCAGCGGCCTGTGGCGGCAGCACGCCCTCGTGTTCCAGCAGGTCGGGTTCGAACGCTTCGCTGTCCGTCGGCTCATCGCGGCCACGACCGCGCAGGCGCATCAGGCACTCGTTGACCGCGATCTGCCGCAGCCAGCCCCAGAACGGCGATTCGGCGCGGAAGCCCGGCAGCTTGTCGAACACCTTCATGAAGGTGTCCTGCCGCGTGTCCATGGCGGCGTCCGGGCAGCCCAGCATCCGCAGCGCCAGTGAATACACCGGCCGTTCGAACCAGCGGTAGAGCTGCTCGCAGGCGCCGGCGTCGCGCGTCCGCGCCCGTTGCAGCAGGGCGTCGGGCACGTCGATGGCGAAGGCGGAAGTGCGGGTCACGGTGGTTAGGATGCGCCAGCGGCGGAAAGCGTCGCAGCCGCCGTCGCGCCCGGCCCCGGCGCGACGCGGCGCCGGCCTATACTCGCCGCATCCGCCCGCAGGCCAAGGAGTGTCCCGTGCTGCCCTTCCTCAGCGCCATCATCGTCATCGTCGGCATCCTGTTCCTCTTCAAGATGGTCCGCGTCGTGCCGCAGGGCTTCGAGTGGACGGTCGAGCGCTTCGGCAAGTACACGCACACGATGGAGCCGGGCCTGCACTTCCTGTTCCCGGTGGTGCAGGGTGTGGGCCGAAAGATCAACATGATGGAGCAGGTGCTGGACATCCCCAGCCAGGACGTCATCACCAAGGACAACGCGGTGGTGAAGGTCGACGGCGTGGTGTTCTTCCAGGTGCTGGACGCCGCCAAGGCCGCCTACGAGGTGTCCGATCTGGAGTCCGCGACGATCGCGCTGGTCATGACCAACATCCGCACGGCCATCGGTTCGATGGACCTCGACGAATCGCTATCCAAGCGCGATGAGATCAACGCCAAGCTGCTCGGCGTCATCGACCAGGCGACCAACGCCTGGGGTATCAAGGTCAACCGCATCGAGCTGAAAGACATTCAGCCGCCGCAGAACCTGATCGACTCGATGGCTCGGCAGATGAAGGCCGAGCGCGAGAAGCGCGCCAACATCCTCGAGGCTGAAGGCCTGCGTGCCGCCGAGATCCTGCGCGCCGAGGGCGAGAAGCAGGGCGCCGTGTTGGCCGCGGAGGGCAAGAAGGAAGCCGCCTTCCTGGAAGCGCAGGCCCGCGAGCGCTTGGCCGAGGCCGAGGCCAACGCCACCCGCATGGTGTCGGACGCGATCGCCAAGGGCGATGTGCAGGCCATCAACTACTTTGTCGCGCAGAAGTACGTCGAGGCTTTCCGCGAGCTGGCGCATTCGTCGAACAGCAAGTTCGTCATGATGCCGATGGAGACCAGCGGGATCATCTCGTCGCTGGCCGGCATCGCCGAGCTCGCGAAGGAAGGCCTGTCGAACCAGCAGGCCGCGCAGGCGGCCAAGACCGCGGCGCGCAGCACGCCGCCCGCGATCCCCGGCCAGCGCTGAGGGCCGCGAACGCATGGATCTCGACTTCCGCCCCGTCGTCGTCTTCTGGGCCTGCCTGTCGCTGGTGCTGATCGGGCTGGAGCTGTTCCTGCCCGGCGTGGCGCTCGTGTGGCTCGGGCTTGCCGCCGGCGCGATGATGCTGCTGGTCTACGTCGCGCCCGAGCTGTCGGTGTTCTGGCAGGCGGTGCTGTTCATCGCGTCGTCGTTCGGCATCGTCTGGTTCTACTGGTCGCGCATCCGCAAGACCGGCATCGCCAGCACGCAGCCGCTGCTGAACCGCCGGAGCGAACAGCTGGTGGGTCAAGTGCATCCGCTCGAAACCGCGATCGAGAACGGCCGCGGACGGGTCAAGATCGGCGACGCGTTCTGGCAGGTGGTCGGCCCTGACCTTCCGCGGGGCGAGCGCGTGCGCATCGTCGCGGCGGAGTCGATGCAGCTGCGCGTCGAACGCGCCTGACACGGGTCGTTGGGGGCACGCGCTCACATCGCCTTGCCCTTTTTCGGGATGAGAACCGTTATCATTTGACGGCACCCCATTCCCCGGAGCCTCCATGCGTCTCTTCGCTTCCACCCGCGTCCTCCCGCTTGCCGCCGGCATCCTCGCCGCGCTGATGCTCGCCGCCTGCTCCGCGCCCGCCGATACCGACGCCGACGCGACGGCGAACACCGACGCCGCGACGACGGCCGATGCCGTCGTGGCAGCCGTGCCGGAAGGCCCGCTGGTCATCTACTCCGAGCGCAAGCCGCCGCTGCTCGACCCGGTGCTGCAGGCCTACACCGCCGAAACCGGCGTGCCGATCGAAACCCGCATCGATAGCGCCGACGCGCTGATCGAGCGGCTTGCCGCCGAGGGCGCCAACACGCCCGCCGACCTGCTGATCACCGTCGACGCCGGCAACCTCTGGCAGGCCGCCGAGCGCAACCTGCTTAGCGCCACGAGCTCGCCGGTGCTCGAAGCGAACGTGCCGGCCAACCTGCGCGACGCGCAGGGCCGCTGGTTCGGGCTCTCCGAGCGCGCGCGCACCATCATGTACGCCAAGGACCGCGTCGACCCGGCCACGCTCAGCACGTACGAAGCGTTGGCCGAGCCGCAGTGGAAGGGCAAGCTGTGCCTGCGCTCGTCGGCCAAGGTCTACAACCAGTCGCTGGTCGCCACGATGATCGAGCGCCTCGGTGCTGACGCCACGCGTACGGTGCTGAAGGGCTGGGTGGCGAACCTCGCCGCGCCGCCGTTCGCCGACGACACGCTGCTGCTGCAGGCGATCGCCGCCGGCCAGTGCGAGGTCGGCATCACCAACACCTACTACCTCGGCCGCCTACTGAAGGATGACGCCGCGTTCGCCGTTGCGCCGTTCTGGCCGAACCAAGCCGATGCCGGCGTGCACGTGAACATCTCGGGCGGTGGCGTCGTCGCGGCCAGCGATCGTCCCGAGCAGGCGCGCGCCCTGCTCGAGTGGCTG
This sequence comes from Silanimonas sp., assembly GCA_051660925.1. Taxonomy (GTDB): domain Bacteria; phylum Pseudomonadota; class Gammaproteobacteria; order Xanthomonadales; family Xanthomonadaceae; genus Silanimonas. Next base: position 11,947 of record JBOFQO010000368.1, read on the forward strand.
TCGAGCGACACGGTGCAGGCCAAGTTCGCCGGCCTGAACTACGAGTACCCGGTGAAGCCCGGCATGGCGCTCGATCCGATCGTTTCGGGCTGGGGCGAGTTCAAGGCCGATCCCGTCGACATCGCCGTGGCCGGCCGTCGTCAGGCTGAAGCGGTGATGCTGATGAACGAGGCCGGATGGCGCTGAGCCCCGGCACGCTGTCCCTGTGGTCCACGCGCGGCGCCGTTCTCGGCGCCGCGTTCTGTTTGTGTGCGCCGCTGGCGTTCCTGGCGATCTCGCCCGGCGAGGTCGCCCCCGGCCTGTGGCCGCACGTCGCGTCGGTGATGCTGCCGCGCGCGCTCGCGCAGACGGCCGTGCTGCTGCTCGGCGTCGGCGCGCTGTCCCTGCTGCTTGGCATCGGCTTCGCCTGGGCGGTGACGCGCCACGAGTTTCCCGGGCGCCGGTGGTTCGAATGGGCGCTGGCGCTGCCGCTCGCTTTTCCCGCCTACGTGCTGGCCTACGTGTTCGTCGCTGGTCTGAGCTTCGACGCTGGCCCGGCGCGCGCGTGGCGCGCGCTCGGCCTGCCCGCCGACGCCTTCCCCGAAGTGCGCAGCCTGGCCGGCGCCTGCGTCGTGCTCGGCCTGGCGCTCTTTCCTTATGTGTACCTGATGATGCGCGCCAGCCTGCAACGCCACGGCAGCGCGGCCTTCGACGCCGCGCGCATGCTCGGCGCATCGCCGCTGCAGGCCTTCTTCCGCGTGGTGCTGCCGGCGACGCGCTTCGCCTGGCTCGGTGCCTTGGGCCTCGTGCTGCTGGAAACGCTCGCCGACTTTGGCGCAGTGAAGATGCTTGGCCGAGACACCCTGACCACCCTCGTCATCCAGAGCTGGACCGGCCTGACGTCGCTCGCGCTGGCGGCGCAGCTCGCGCTGGCCATGCTCGGCGGCGTGCTGCTGGTCCTGCTGCTGGCCCGTCGCTGGCGACGCGACCTGCCGCCCGCCGCGGCTGAACTTCGCGCGCCGCGGCGCGCGCCGCTGTCCCCCGTGGCCGGCGTCGCGGTGGCCGCTGCGGCCGCGCTGGTCGTGCTGATCGGCGTCGCCTGGCCGATCGCGCAGCTGCTCGCTTGGCTGCCGTCTGAGCCGTGGGCGGCGCTGCCTTGGGCGGCGCTGCGCGGCACCATCGCTATCGCGGCAATGACGGCGTTCGCGGCGGTGGCGCTCGGCCTCGCCATCGCCGCAGCGCGTCGGCGGTTTCCGCAGGACCGCTGGCTCGGCGTCGGCGCCTTCCTTGCCGGCCTTGGCTACGCGGTGCCCGGTGCGGTGATGGCCGTCGCGGTGTTCTGGTGCCTGCTCAGCGTCGAACGGGTGCTCGGCGCGCCGGCCGCCGCGCTTGGCCTCTCGACTGGCCTGCTCGCCCTCGTCCTCGCGCTGGTGATGCGCTTTCAGCGCGTTGGTTTGTCAGGCGCCTCGGCGGCGCTCGCCACGCTGCGCCCGAACCTGATGGATTCCGCCGCCTTGCTTGGACAGAGCCGCGCCGCGCGTTGGTGGCGCGTCGGTGTGCCTGTGCTGCGCCCCGGCCTCTTCGCTGCTGGCCTGCTGGTCTTCGTCGAAGCGATGAAGGAGCTGCCCGCGACGCTGATGCTGCGCCCCTTTGGCTGGGACACGCTGGCGGTCGAGGTTTACAACGCCACGTCGGAAGGCCTGTGGGCGCAGGCCGCGCTGCCGGCCCTGCTGCTGGTCGGCGTCGGACTCGTGCCCGTTGTCGCGCTGATGCGCCGACAGCGCTGAGCCGCACGGCGTCGCCGCATCGGCGCGCGCGACGGCGCATCTGCGATACTTCGTTCCATCGGAAACCACCGCAGAGCGCGCGATGACGAAGTCCACGGTCCTCAATGCCACCCATCGCGCCCGCGGCGCCCGCATGGTCGACTTCGGCGGCTGGGACATGCCGCTGAACTACGGCTCGCAGATCGAGGAGCACCACCTGGTCCGCCGCGACGCCGGCATGTTCGACGTTTCGCACATGACCGTCGTCGACCTGCGCGGCGAGCAGGTGCGGCCCTTCCTGCGCCAGCTGGTCGCCAACTCGGTCGACAAACTGAAGGTCCCGGGCAAGGCGCTGTACGCCTGCATGCTCACCCCGGAGGGCGGCGTCATCGATGACTTGATCGTCTACTTCATGGGCGAACGCTGGTTCCGCGTGGTGGTTAACGCCGCCACCCGCGACAAGGACCTGCCGTGGATTGAAGCGCAGGCCAGGCCCTTTGGCGTCGCCGTGCAGGAGCGCCCGGAGCTGTCGATGGTCGCCGTGCAGGGCCCGAATGCCCGCGCCAAGTTCGCCTCGCTGCTGTCGGCCGAGGCGTCGGCCGCCGTGCTGGCACTCGGCCGCTTCGCCGCCGCGGAAGTGCCGGGCAGCGCCGTCAGCGCCACGTCGATCGCCGGCTCGCTCTTCGTCGCCCGCACCGGCTACACCGGCGAGGACGGCTTTGAGGTCATCGTCCCCGAGGCCGATGCGGTCGCGCTGTGGGAAGCGCTCGAGCGCGCCGGCGTCGGCCCGGCTGGGCTCGGCGCCCGCGACACGTTGCGCCTCGAGGCCGGCATGGCGCTCTACGGCCAGGACATGGACGAGACGGTGAGCCCGCTCGAAGCCGGCCTCGCCTGGACGGTGGCCTTCGACGACGGCCGCGACTTCAACGGACGCGCCGCGCTGGAAGCGCAGAAGGCCGCCGGCGCGCCGCGCCAGACCATCGGCCTCGTCATGGACGAGAAGGGCGTGCTCCGCCACGGCCAGCCGGTGCACACCGCCAGCGGCGCCGGCGAGATCCTTTCCGGCACCTTCTCGCCGACGCTCGGCCGCTCGATTGCGCTGGCCCGGGTGCCCGGTGGCGAGCTCGGTGCCGTCGAGGTCGACATCCGTGGCAAACGCGTCCCCGTGCGCGTCGTGAAATATCCTTTCGTCCGCGAAGGCCAGCCGCAGCCCGGCGTTCTGGCCTGAACCGACCGACTCTTCCCGAACCCGGAGCCTCCGATGAGCAACGTTCCCGCCGACCTGAAGTTCATGAAGTCCCACGAGTGGGTGCGCGCCGACGGCGGCAACCGCTATACCGTCGGCATCAGCGACCACGCACAGGCCGCGCTGGGCGACCTGGTGTACGTCGAGCTCCCCTCGGAAGGCGACGAGCTGACGCAGGGCGCCGGCTGCGCCGTCGTCGAGTCGGTCAAGGCCGCGTCGGACGTCTACGCACCGCTGTCGGGCAAGGTCGTGGCGGTCAACGCCGCCCTGGCTGACGCGCCGGAGACGATCAACGGCGACGCCTACAGCGCCGGCTGGATGTTCACCGTCGAGGCCAGCGATCCGTCGCAGCTCGGTGCGCTGCTCTCGTCGGCCGACTACGCCGCCACGCTCGACGACTGAGCCGGCACCTCCGCGACGTCGCTCTCGGGCGAGCCGCTACCACCGCGAAGGTCGCGCCGAAGGGTGCGACCTTCGTCGTTTCGGGCGCTTGAAAGCGCTCGCCACGCCGCCGAAGTGGAAAAAAGTTCGCGCAATTTTGATTTGTGCAGCGCAACAAACGTCGATTTCGACCCTTTCCGAGCATCGCGCTCGTCGAAGCCGTCCCGCTCGAAACGATGCGTCGCGACGTCCCCCCGACGCATTCTGTCGCGCCTCTGCGATTTCGATATCGCGCGTTATTCCCTCGTTTTTCGCATTCTTCGCGAATGCGGCTGCTTCCTCGCCGAGATCGACGCGACGAATTCGGGCGCCGCGACGCGATGGCCGCCGCCGCGGCTCCAAAAAAAAATTCGCAAAGTTGTTGACACAAAAAAAATGCGTGGCTAGTTTCCGCCGCAACGCAAGTCACATCACGACGAGTGATCCGAACGCACCTCCATACGCATTGCGAACACGACGATCTCGCCCGAACGGCTCTGGCCCGGGGCGTGCGGTCCGACACCCTCTCTCGCAATGCTGAGGTCCTCTTTCCCGGAACCATCCCGCAAGGCCGCGACGACCGCGCCTTCGCGATGCTTCCGCGCGCCGCGAATCTGCGGCCAACCCCATCCGCGTCGACGATCCCGTCGATGCGGGTTTGCCGCGACGTCCGCGTCGTGGCTCTGCCTTTGCTACTGGGCTAGTGACACAAGGCAATACGCCAAACCACTGACGAGGAGTGAACCATGGCTGTCAAGAAAGCTGCGAAGAAAGCCGCTAAGAAAGCGGTGAAGAAGTCGGCCCCGAAGAAGGCCGCCAAGAAGGTCGCGAAGAAGGCCGCCAAGAAGGCCACCAAGAAGGTCGCCAAGAAGGCTGCCAAGAAGGTCGCGAAGAAGACCACCAAGAAGGCTGCCCCGAAGAAGGCCGCCAAGAAGGTCGCGAAGAAGAAGGCTGCCCCGAAGAAGGCCGCCAAGAAGGCTGCGAAGAAGGCTGCCCCGAAGAAGGCTGCCAAGAAGGCTGCAAAGAAGGCCCCGAAGAAGGCCGCTAAGAAGAAGTCGGCCCCGAAGGCCGCTCCGGCTCCGGCCGCGCCCGTCGCGGCGATGTAAGCCAAAGCCACACCCGATTGCTGTAATCACCCCCGGCTCGTTGCCCAGGCGGCCGGGGGACTTTGCAAAGGCCATAACGCCCCGAAAGGGGCGTTAGCTTTTCCGGGGCCGTGGAATCTCGCCGCTAACGCGGCGCTCGGTGACCTCAGCGGCCGTTGACGAGGTCGACCCAGGCGCCGTCGGGCAGGCCGAGCACGCGGTCGAAGAAGGTTGGCATCAGGCCGGAGGGCAGCGCCGATTCGCTGTTCCACAGCACGACAATGCCGATGTCGCGGCGCGGCAGCAGCGCGATCATCCCGCGATACCCCTGCACCGCACCCGCGTGATAGACCATGGGCTCGCCGTCGTAGTCGAACACCCGCCAGCCGGTGCCATAGTGCGCGTCGCGTAGTCGTGCGCGCCGCCACGGCGAGCCCGCAAGCTGGTCGGGTGTCTGCACCAGCGGCGTGTGCAGGTCGGCAAGCATCGCTGGCGACAGCACCTCGGGGTGGTGGCCGAGCTGGGCCTTGGCCCAGATCGCCATGTCGGTGATCGAGGCGTTGATGCCTGCGGCCGGTGGCACGCGGTAGTAGTTCTCGCGCGGTCGCACCGCCGCCCAGCCGCGTCCGGCGCGCACGTGCGGCCGGGCCCAGCGCTCGCTGCCCTCGAGGCCGTCGCGGCCGAAGGTGGCGTTCTCCATGCCCAGCGGCGTGAACAGGCGCTCCTCGACCTGGCGAGTGTAGAAGTCGCCGGTGACTGCGAAGACCACGTCGCCGATCAGGCTGAAGGCGACGTTCTGGTAGCCGAAGCACTCGCCGGGCGCGCACAGCATCGGCGCCTGATTCAGCCGCGCGGCGAGCAGCGGGTAGGGCGTGTCGCCTTCGAGGTCGCGGTCGTAGGTGTGGTACTTCAGGCCGAAGCGGTGGGCGAGGGCGTCGCGCACGGTCAGCCGCGTCGAGCCTGCCGCATCGGCCAGTTGGAAAGTCGGCAGCTGCTGGTCCAGGGGCATGTCCCAGCGCAGCGCGCCGTCCTCCACCAGCAGGCCGGCTAGGGTTCCGGCGAAGCCCTTCGACAGCGAGGCGATGCGGAACACCGTGTTCTCGTCGATGCGCTCGCCGCCGCCACCGCCGGTGCGACCGTAGCCGCGCGCCAGGCGCGTGCGGTCGCCATGGACGACCGCGACGGCGAGGCCCGGCACGCCTCGGCCGATGATGGCGTTCGCCAACGCGTCGACGTCCTCGGTGGCGCGCGCCGCCGTGGCGTCGTCCACCGGCAGGCGCGATGGCGCCGGCGTGGAGAGCGCGGTCGTGGACGGTGCGGGCGTCGCGGCGGTGGTAGCGACGGGAAGGGCAGCGGTCGCGATCAGGAGCGACAGGAGAAGCTTGCGGGGACGCATGGGCGACGTATGCTGGAACTGCGTCGATTCTAGCGCTTCGACGCGCCCATCTCGTTCAAGGAGTGTTCGCGGATGCTGCTCTTTCTGCTCATCATCATCGGCGCCGTCACGGCGCTCGCCTTTTGGGCGGTCGGTGCCTACAACGGCCTGGTCGGCGCGCGGAACGCCTTCCGCAACGCCTTCGCGCAGATCGACGTCCAGCTCACGCGGCGCCACGACCTGATCCCGAACCTCGTTGAAACGGCCAGGGCCTATATGGCCCACGAGAAGGGAACGCTCGAAGCGGTCATCCAGGCCCGCAATGCCGCGATGGCCGGCCTCGGCGCCGCCAAGGCTGCCCCCGGCGATGCCGCCGCGATCGCCCAGCTCGGTGGCGCGGAGAGCCAGCTCTCCGGCGCGCTGTCGCGGCTGATGGTCACCGTGGAGGCGTATCCGGAGCTGAAGGCCAGCGCCAACATGCAACAGCTCACCGAGGAACTCACGTCCACGGAGAACCGCATCGCCTTCGCGCGGCAGGCCTACAACGACGCCGTGATGGCCTACAACAACCGTCGCGAGATGTTCCCGGGCAGCCTCGTCGCCGGCCAGTTCGATTTCAAGCCGGCCACGCTGCTTGAGATCCCCGAGGCCGAGAGCCACAAGCGCGACGCGCCCCGCGTCCAGTTCTGAGCGTCGCGATGAATTTCTTCGAGCGCCAGGAGGCGGTGCGCCGCCGCTCGCGCCGGCTGGTCGGCCTGTTCGCGCTGGCGGTGCTGGGCATCGTCATCGCGGTGAACGCCCTGACGTGGGTCGCTTTCGTGCTGCTGCCGGGACGGCCGGACAGCGCGCCGTCGGTGTTCGCTCTGACCACGTTCGGCACACTGCTGCTGATGGGCGGCGCCAGCCTGTACCGAGTGCTCAGCCTGAAGAAGGGCGGTGTCGCTGTCGCAACGGCGCTGGGCGGTACGCCGGTGCCGCCGGACACGCACGACACGAACCTGCGCCGGCTGCGTAACGTCGTGGAGGAGATGGCGATCGCTGCCGGTGTGCCGATGCCCCAGGTTTTTGTGCTTGAGGACGAGCCACGGATCAACGCCTTCGCCGCCGGCTTCTCGCCGGCCGACGCCGCTATCGCGGTGACGCGAGGCGCGCTGGAGCGGCTGAACCGGAGCGAGCTGCAGGGGGTCGTCGCCCACGAGCTCGGCCACATCCTCAACGGGGACATCCGGCTCAACCTGCGGCTGATGGGCGGGCTGTTCGGCATCGTCATGCTCGGCCTCGTCGGGCGGCAGGTGCTGCTTGGCGTGCGAGGCCGTGATCGCAATGCGGCGCCGATCCTGATGCTCGCCGCGCTGCTGGTCGCGGTTGGCGCCATCGGCCTCTGGGCGGCGCGCCTGATCAAGGCCGGCATCAGCCGGCAGCGCGAGTTCCTTGCCGATGCGTCGGCCGTCCAGTTCACCCGTGATCCGGACGGTCTCGTCGGCGCCTTTTGCAAGATCGCCGGCGTGGCCGGCGGCGGCCGCTTGGGCGCGCCAGAGGCCGAGGAAGTCAGCCATATGCTGTTCGAGGACGGCATCGGTTTCTCGGGCTGGATGGCCACCCACCCGCCGCTGCTCGATCGGATCCGCGCGATCCGCCCAAGCTTCAGGCCTGCGCAGTTCGAGGATGCGTTGTCGCGGCAGCAGCTGCCGCCGCCCTCGGGCCTCGACGAGGACCACGCGCTCGGCTTCACGCCACCGTCCCTACCGGCCGAGGACAGCGTGATGCGCGTCGCGCCGGCCGCGGTGGCCGAAGGCATCGGCGCGTTCCGTCCCGCCGACGTCCAGCGCGCACAGGCGATCACCGCGGCACTGCCCGGCGTGCTCGATCGCGCCGCCCGCGACCGCGACGAAGCCATGCCGCTCCTGTTCGGCCTGCTGTTCTCGGCGCAGGCCACGGTGCAGCAGCGCCAGCGCTTCGAGCTGAAGGCGCGCATGGGCGAGGCGATGGTCGGGCAGGCCGGCGACTACGCGGAGCGCGTGCACGGCCTGCACGCGGCTCTGCACCTGCCGCTGGCGATGCTCGCGCTGTCGACCCTGAAGCGGCGAGCGCGCGGCGACCTTGAAGCCATCGCCGACGTCTGCTTCGCGCTGTCGCACGCCGATGGGCGCATCACCCTGCTCGAGTACGGCTTGGCGCAGCTGTTGCGCGCCGAGCTCACCGATGCGGTCGATCCGAAGGCGGCCTGGCGTCGCCCCGACCGCAAGCTGGCGGAGCTGGAAAGCGACATCCTCCAGCTGCTGGCGATCATGGCGCACGCCGGGCATCCGGCGCCTGCCGAAGCGCAGCGTGCCTTCATGGTCGGCCTGCAGCACGTACTGCCGCAGTCGTCGGCACGCTACAGCCCACCGACGCAGGGCGTGGCGGTGCTCGACGAGGCTTGGGCTCGACTGGACGCGCTGATGCCGAAGGGCAAGTTGCAGTTGGTCGAAGCTCTCGTGGCCACCGCGTCACACGACCAGCAGCTGACGATCGCCGAGGCCGAGCTGCTGCGCATCGTCTGTGCGGTCCTGCACGCGCCACTGCCGGCGGCGCTGGAGCCGGTGCGCGCCTGAGCGTGTAACGTCGCAGGGCGGAACGCGCGCCGCTTGCGCAGCGCGACCCGCCTTAGCCGAGGATCAGGTCCGCGGCGCGCTCGGCGATCATGATCGTCGGTGCGTTGGTGTTGCCGCCGATCAGCTTGGGCATCACCGAGGCGTCGACCACACGCAGTCCCTCGACACCGCGCACGCGCAGCTGCGGGTCGACCACGGCGTGCGGATTGCTGTCGTGGCCCATCGCGCAGGTGCCGATCGGGTGGTAGATCGACTCGGCCTTGCGGCGGATGAAGGCGTCGATACCGGTTTCGTCGCGCACCTTCGCGCCAGGGTAGAGCTCGTCGCCGCGGAACGGCGCGAACGCCGGCTGCGCCACGATCTCGCGTGAGAGCCGCACGCATTCGCGCATCACCTTCAGGTCGAAACCTTCGGCGTCGCCCAGGTAGTTCGCCTCGATGCGCGGTTTGCTGGCGGCGTCGGTGCTCGCCAAGTAGAGCCGGCCGCGGCTCTTCGGACGCAGGAAGCAGGCGTGCACGGTGAAGCCGTGGCCGGGCAGCTTGTTGCGGCCGTGGTCGTCGAGCTGGGCCGGCACGAAATGGAACTGCAGATCAGGGCGCTCGTCCTCGGCGAGGTCCGAGCGCAGGAAGCCGCCGGCCTCGGCGATATTGCTGGTGCCCGGGCCCTGCTTGTGCAGGTAGTAGTCCCACGCGATCTTCGCTTCGTTCAGCAGGGTGTCGGAGTCGTCGTAGGTGATGGCCTGCGTCGCCCGCTGCAGCGTGCAGATGTCGAGGTGGTCCTGCAGGTTGCCGCCAACGCCCGGCAGGTCGGCGCGCACCTCGATGCCGTGCTGGGCCAGGTGCGCCGCCGGGCCGATGCCGGACAGCATCAGCAGCTGCGGGCTGTTGATGGCGCCGCCGCAGAGGATCACCTCGCGCACCGCGCCTTCGGCGAAGGCGCCGGCGGCCGTCGTGTAGAGCACGCCGCTGGCCCGCCCGCCCTCGAACAGCACCTTGCGCGCCATCGCGCCGGTGACGACCTTCAGGTTCGGGCGCTTGCCGCGGATCGGATCGAGGTAGGCCGTCGCCGACGAGCAGCGGGAACCGCCGCGTGTCGTGGTCTGGTAGAAGCCGAAGCCTTCCTGCACCGCACCGTTGAAGTCGGCGTTCACCGGGAAGCCGGCCTGCTTCGCGGCCTCGACGAACACCGCGGACAGCGGATTGCGATAGCGGTGGTCGCTGACGCCGAGCGGGCCGTCGCCGCCATGCAGCGCATCGCCGCCGCGCTCATTGCCCTCCGACTTGCGGAAGTAGGGCAGCACCGCGTCCCAATGCCAGCCCTCGGCGCCGAGCCGCGCCCACTCGTCGTAGTCGCGACGGTCGCCGCGGATGTAGCACATGGCGTTGATGGAGCTGCTGCCGCCGAGCACCTTGCCGCGCGGCCACCAGAGCATGCGGCCGTCGAGGTTCGCCTCCGGCGCGGTGCTGTAGTCCCAGTTCACGCCCTTCTTGCCGACCAGCTTGGCGAGGCCCGCCGGCATATGCACGAAGGGGTGCCAATCGCGCGGACCAGCTTCCAGCAGGAGGACCTTGACGGCGGGATCGGCGCTGAGGCGGTTGGCGAGAACGCAGCCGGCGGAGCCGGCGCCCACGATGATGTAATCGAACACGAACCGGCTGCCGAAAAGCGATGGGCGATGCTGGTCCGCGCGTCTAGAGTGAATGCTCTATCTCGGCGCCGGCCGGCGCCTCGGCTAAAGTAGGGCGCCACGATTGCCACGGGACGACAATGCCGCCGCACGGTTTGCAGCGCCTGAGCTGGGCTGATTTGAAGCAGGCATTGGTCGACGTGCCGGCGCTGGCGCTGTCCTTCGGCTACTTCTTCTGCCTGCTGTGCGGCTACTTCATGCTGCGCTCGATCCGCGACGCCTTCGGCGCGACCGACGACGCGGCCACGGTCTTCCCAACGGCGATGGTCGCATTCTTCGCCGACCGCGGCATCGCGCTGGGCGAGCTGACCCTGCAAGTGCTGTTCACCGGCACCTTCATTTCGATGCTGCTGCTGCAGCCGCTGTACGGCGCACTGGTCAGCCGCTACCCGCGCCGCGTCTTCCTGCCCTTCGTCTACGGCCTGCTGGTCGCGGCACTCGGTCTGTTCTGGCTGATGTTCGCCAACGAGGTGTCCGGGCGTGGCGCCGCGTTCTTCATCTTCCTCGCCGTGGTGAACTTGTTCGCCGTCACGGTGTTCTGGAGCTTCATGTCCGACATCTACACCTCGGCGCAGTCGCGGCTGTTCTACGGCTTCGTCGGCGTCGGTGGCACCCTCGGCGCGCTGGCTGGTCCGGCGCTGACGAAACTGCTCGTGAAGGACGTCGGCGTCGAGACGATCATGCTCATCAGCACCGGCTTCATGGGCCTGTGCCTGGTCTTCGTCGTCGCACTCGCCCCCTGGGCGCGTAAGCGCGAGGCCGAACGCGGCGGCCCGCGCTTCGACGAGGCGATGGGTGGTCGCTTTCTCGAGGGCGCGCGCATCATCGCCCGCGATCCGCTGATGCGCGGCATGGCGATGGTCATGTTCTTCGGCGTCGCGGTCGGGACGCTGCTCTACAACGAGCAGGCGGCCGTGGCGCGGCAGATCGCCGACGACGACGCACGGACGGCGTTCTTCGCGACGATCGACCTGTGGATCAACGGCCTGACGCTGGCGATCCAGCTCTTCATCACGCCCTTCCTGCTGGCACGCTTCGGCGTCGCGCCGCTGCTCCTGCTGCCCGGCATCGCCATCACGCTGGGTTTCGCCGTGCTCGCGGGCAACCCGCTGCCGCTGCTGCTGATGATCGTGCAGATCGCGACCCGTACCGGCGAGTTCGCGCTCGCCAAGCCCGCGCGCGAAACGATCTACACCCGCGTTGACGCCGAAACCCGCTACAAGGCCAAGGCCTTCATCGACACCGCGATCTACCGCGGCGGCGACTTCACCTTCGTCTGGGTGCACAAGGCCATTGCCTCGTTCGGATCGGCGGTGGTCTTCATGGTCGGCGCCGGCATGGCCCTGGCCCTGGTGGCCTCGGCATGGACCGTGGTGCGGGGGCAGCGGTCACTCTCGAGGGACTGAGCCCGCCGTTCCGCGGGCGCGAGCCGCTCAGCCCTTCCGGGCCGGCTTCGGCGACAGCCACATCACCACTTCGGCCCGGAAGGTCGCTTCGCCGCCCGTGTCATGCACCTCGACCCGCACCGGCAGCTCGTAGCCGCTGCTGGCCGAGACGATTGGCACCGTCGGCTGGGCGATGCCGGTTTGCGGGCCCATCGCCTTCTTCAGGTACTGCACCGTCATGCCTTTGGGGATCCAGCGCATGTCCGCGGGGATCGATGCGTCCGTCATCACGCCTGCGCACAGCTCGGCGAGATTGCACAGCGCGATCGCGTGCACGCTGCCGATGTGGTTCTGCATGCCGCGGCGGTGCGGGATGCGCGCCTCACAGCGCCCCGGCTCCAGCGCGACGATGGTCGGATGAATGGTCCCGAAGTAGGG
>JBOFQO010000369.1:0-11885 GCA_051660925.1 Silanimonas sp.
CTCGCCTCGCTCGATCACCGGCCAGTACCTCAGCGGCGAGCGCCGCATCGATGTGCCGACCAAGCGCCACGCGCCGCGCAAGGGCGAATGGTTGAAGCTCCTCGGCGCCACCGGCAACAACCTCAAGGACGTCGACCTCGAGATCCCCGCCGGGTTGTTCGTCGCGGTGACCGGCGTGTCGGGCTCGGGCAAATCGACCCTGATCAACGACACGCTGTTCGCGCTGGCCGCGCGCGAGCTCAACGGTGCCGGCGCGTCGCCCGCGCCGCATCGCGAAGTCATTGGCATGGACTTGTTCGACAAGGTCGTCGACATCGACCAGACGCCGATCGGCCGCACGCCGCGCTCGAATCCGGCGACCTACACCGGCCTGTTCACGCCGCTGCGCGAGCTCTACGCGCAGGTGCCGGAAGCCCGCGCCCGCGGCTACGCGCCGGGCCGCTTCAGCTTCAACGTGCGCGGCGGCCGCTGCGAGGCCTGCCAGGGCGACGGCCTGATCAAAGTGGAGATGCACTTCCTTCCCGATGTCTACGTGCCCTGCGACGTCTGCCACGGCAAACGCTACAACCGCGAGACGCTGGAAATCCTCTACAAGGGCTACAGCATCCACGACGTGCTGGAGATGACGGTCGAGGACGCGCTGAAGCTGTTCGAGCCGGTGCCGTCGATCGCCCGCAAGCTCGAGACCCTGATGGACGTGGGCCTTTCGTACATCAAGCTCGGCCAGAGTGCGACGACGCTCTCCGGCGGCGAGGCGCAGCGCGTCAAGCTGTCGAAAGAGCTGAGCCGTCGCGACACCGGACGCACGCTGTACATCCTCGACGAGCCGACCACCGGCCTGCACTTCGCCGACATCGAGCACCTGCTCGCCGTGCTGCACAAGCTGCGCGACGACGGCAACACCGTCGTGGTGATCGAACACAACCTCGATGTGGTGAAGACCGCCGACTGGGTGATCGACCTCGGCCCCGAGGGCGGCCACCGCGGCGGCACCATCGTCGCGACCGGCACGCCGGAGCAGATCGCCGCACATCCGGAGTCGCATACCGGGCACTTCCTCGCCAAGCTGCTTGAGGCCGCGCCGGCCAGCGCGCCGAAAGCGCCGGCGCCGCGCCGGATGAAGGCCGCGCCGCCGCCGCCCGTACGGATGACGGAAGAAGAGAAGCTCGCCGCCAAGAAGGCGGCGAAGAAGGCCGCGAAAGCCGCGGCGACATCGGCGGCAACGAAGAAGGCCAGTGCATGAAGACCGTGTTCGAGATCGCGATGGACGTGCGCTGGGGCGACATGGACGCCTTCAACCACGTCAACAACGCCAGCTACCTGCGCTTCATCGAGGAAGCGCGGGTGGCGTGGTTCAAGAGCCTCACTGCGGATTGGGCGGCCGTCGACTGCGCGCCCATCCTGGCCGCCGCGATGATGAACTACCGCCGTCCGATCGGCTGGCCGGAGCGCCTGACGGTCACGCTGCTGGCCGAACGACTCGGCACGAAGAGCCTGACGCTCGGCCACCGCATCGAGAGCGCGACCGAGGCCAACGTGCTCTACGCCGACGGCACGACAGTGATGGTGTGGGTCGACAACACCGGCGCGTCGATTCCCCTTCCGGGAAGCATCCGGTCAGCCTGCGAGTAACGCAGCACCGCCGACACCGCGCCGCTCTTGCGTGTGCGGCGCGCGACAACTTCCCCTGAACACGAGGCCAAGTCGCGACCCCGGGGCTTGGCCTCGTCCGTTGATGGGCTCACGATCCCACCACCCACGACGGAGCCCTCCGATGTCGCCAAGCCTGCCTCGCGCCCTGCCCCTCGCCGCCGCCCTCACCTTCGCCTTGGGAACCGCCATGACCGCTTCCGCCTCGACCCAGCGCCTCGCCGTCTACAGCGGCGGCTTCGAGGCCGTCAGCCAGACCCGCGGCGGCAACGCGCAGGCCGGCTACGCCCTGGTGCAGCGCCCGGTGCGGGTGACGCCCGGCGAGTGGTCGATCGACGACCTACCGCTGGCGCTCGACCCGTCCACGGTGCAGCTCGGTGGCGACGGCGTGACGGTGCGCAGCCAGCGCTACGACTTCGCCACCGCCGACCACGCGCAGCTGCTGCAGCGCGCGATCGGTCGCACGATCACCGTCGAGCAGTCGATGGGCGACGCGCAGCGCAGCTACACCGGCGTGCTGATCTCGGCCGGCCAGGGCCTGACGCTGCGCGAGGCCGACGGCACGCTGCGGGTGCTCGCGCACTACGGCAGTTTCACGCTGGCCGAGCCGCCCAGCGGCTTGGTGACGCGACCCACCCTGCGCTTTCTGATCGACGCCCCCGCCGCGCGCGACGCCCGGCTTGACTACGCGACGGCTGGCCTCGCCTGGCGCGCCGAGTATCGCGCCGTGCTGGGCGGCGCCGGGGCGGGCTGCCGGATGGCGCTCGAGGGCCATGCGATGGTGGCCAACCGCTCCGGGGTCGACTTCAACGATGTCGCGCTCGACCTGATCGCTGGCGAGCCGAACCGCCGCGTCGACAGCATCCAGGTGAGCGGCACGATGATGCGGTCCGCCGCGGCGCCAATGGAGGCCAAAATGATGGCCAACGACGCGGCACCCGAGGTCTCGGCCTCCGGCGAGAACCACCGCTATCGCCTGCCCGGAACCGGCGACCTGCCGGACGGCTCGTTGCAGCGCCTTCCACTGATCAAGCCGGCGTCCGATGTGCCCTGCGAACGTCGACTGGTCGCCGAGCGCAACGACGGCGACTGGATACCGGAGCGCCCGATGCTGCACCGCGATCTTGGCGGCGACGGCGAGATCCCGGTGCGTGCGCGCCTCGTCTTCAAGAACGACCGCGGCGCCGGTCTCGGCGTGCCGCTGCCCGCCGGCCGCCTGCGTGCCTTCGACGGCGGCGAGCTGCTGGGCGAAGCCGATATCGGCCACATGGCGGCGGGCCGCGAGCTTGACCTTGACCTCGGCGGCGCCTTCGACGTGACGACACTGCGCAGGACGCTCGATTTCCAGCTCGATCGCAGCGGGCGCACCATGACCGAGACCGTCGAGTGGACCGTGCGCAACGGCAAGTCGGCCGAGGCCACTGTGCGCCTCGGCGACCGCCTGCCGCGCTGGAGCGAATGGCAGCTCGTCGAGGGCACGGAGCGGTTCCGCAAGAAGGACGCGCAGCGCATCGAGGCGGATGTGACGGTGCCAGCGAACGGCGAAACGGTGCTGCGCTACACCGTGCGCTATCGTTGGGCGGCCGACGTCATCACCGATTGAGACCGCCCATGCTGGAACGCATCGCCCACGGCCACGTGCTGGAAATCCGCCTCGCACGGCCGCCCGTCAACGCCCTGAATCCCGCACTCCTGCAGGCGCTCGCTGAGGCGTTCTCGCCGGCGCAGCTGCGCGGCGTTGAAGGCGTCGTGCTGTCCGGCGGGCCGAAGGTGTTTTCGGGTGGCCTCGACGTGCCGCACCTGCTCGGCCTCGACCGCGCTGGCCTCACGGCCGCGTGGTCGAGCTTCTTTGCCACCGCGCGCGCCATCGCGCACTGCCCGGTGCCCGTCGTTGCGGCGATCGGCGGCCACAGTCCCGCCGGCGGCTGCGTGCTGGCGTTGTGCTGCGACTACCGCATCATAGCGCGCGGCGCGTATCGCATCGGCCTCAACGAGACCCAGGTCGGGCTGGTCGTGCCCGACGCCATCCAGGTACTGATGCGGCGTGTCGTCGGCCCGCATCGCGCCGAACGGCTGATGGTGGCCGGCACGATGGTCGAATCCGAGCAGGCGCTGGCCTACGGCCTCGTTGACGAACTCACCGATGCCGACCACGTCGCCACGCGCGGTCTGCACTGGCTCGGCGAGATCGGCGCGCTGCCGCGCGAGGCGATGCTGAAGACCCGCAAGATCGCCCGCGCCGACCTGCACGCTGCGCTCGACGGCTTCGGCGACGACGAACTCGACGGCTTCATCGACCGCTGGTTCGCGAAGTCGACGCAGGACGCGCTGCAGGCGCTGGTCGCGAAGCTGAAGAAGTAGCCACCGCGCCGGTCGGGCGGATCCACACTTCGACGCGGCGGTTGCGCAGGCGGCCCTGCAGCGTGTCGTTGCTGGCCACCGGCGCGATCTGCCCGAGGCCACGCTGGCGCGCCACGCGCAAACCCTTGGCACGCAGTTCGGCGGCGACGAGATCGACGCGGTCGTTGCTGAGTGAGAGCGCGAGGTAGGGCGTCGTTTCAGAACGATCGGCGAAACCGATCAACAGCAGTTCGTGGCCGCCCTGCCGCGGCCCGGCCATGAAGCGCGCCAACCGTTCGATGTCCTCGACGGCCTTGTTATCGAGCACGGCCGCGCCTTCGCCGAAGCGGAAGTTAAGGCTCAGCCGGCGCGCACCGGCCACCAGCGCGCGGTAGTCGTCGTTCTCCGGTGCCGGCTGCGCCAGGGGGCGGATGTCCTGCGGCACGAAGCCGACGTCGGCGACGACCTGCTGCCCCGACGGTCCCAGCGCGAAATCGAGCAGAGCCTGCACCTCGGCACGCGGCCGCGCCGCGCTGTACAAGAACAAGCGACGCGACAGCACGTAGTCCTCGGTGGCGACGCTGAGCGCAGTCGGTGCCATTGGCACGGTGCCGCGCTCGGAGAGCGCCAGCGGCTTCGCGCGGCCGACGCCAGCGAGGCCGACAAAGCCGATGGCCCGCGGGTCGACGGCCACCGCGGCCGCGAGCTGCTCGGTGGACTCGTAGCGCGTCGCCGAAGCGGCCAGAGGCGCGTCGCCGAGCACCAGCGACTTGAAGGTGTCGAACGTACCCGAGCGGTCGTCGCGGGCATGCAGCACCACCGGCCCCGGCGCACCGCCCATCTGCGACCAGTCGCGCACGCGCCCAGAAAACAGGTCGCGCACCTGCTCGACGGTGAGTGCCGACACGGGGTTGGCCGGATTGACGATGACCGACAGGCCGTCGAGCGCAATCACGTGCTCCAGGCCCTTCTCGTACAGCGCGCCGAGCAGGTGCGCGCCCTGCACCTCCTCGTCGCGCACCGCGCGCGACGCCATCCACAGATCGCAATCGCCGTCGCGGAGCGCGGCGAAGCCTGTGCTCGTGCCGTGCGCGAGAACGTCGACGACGAGCGGACCACTCGGCGTGGTGAAGCGCAGCCGCTTCTCGTCCAGCGCCGGTGAGGATTCCCCGGCCAGCGTCCATCCCTGCTGCTGCGCCCAAGCCTTCGCGAGTTCCGGCGCGAGCCGCTGGCCAACCGTGTTCGAGCCCGAAAGACAGACACGCGTACCGCTCTGCGGCGCCTGCGCGCCCAACGCACCGACGAGCAGGACGCCCGCCAGGACACCAACCCACAACGAGAATGCGCGCATCGATCCACCCGTGTCTGGAAAGCCGCTCAGTCTGGTCGGGTGGAATGACGGGCTGTTTGCACGCGAATGACCGCAACCGTAGCGCGATCATCGAGAGCGCCCACCAGACGACGTCAGTCGCCGGTCGCGACTGGTCGCGCCGGGTCACTGACCCAACCCGACCACGACGGCGGGTACAGCCCCGGCATCGGCCAGCCGGCGTGCACGAGCGCCAGTGCGTTGTGACAGGCGGTGACGCCCGAGCCGCAGGACAGCAGCGGCGTCGCACCGGCAGGCAGCAGCGTGCTCCACTCGTCGTGCAGCCGCACAGCCGGCTTGAAGCGTCCGGCGTCGAGGTTGTCGGCGAAGGGGCGATTGATCGCGCCGGGAATGTGCCCCGCTTTCGGATCGAGCGGTTCGACGTCGCCACGGAAGCGCTCGCGGGCGCGCGCATCGACCAACACGACGTCCGCGCCGCGCGAGGCCACCGCCGTCGCGTCGAACGTCGGTGCGCTGCCGGGCTGCCAGCCGTCGATCGCGGGATCGCGCGCGGCGTGCACAACGGTATCGGTCACTCCGCCGCGGCCGGTATCGACGGCGCCTCCCGCCGCGATCCACGCCGCGAACCCGCCATTGAGCACGCGGACGTCGACGTGGCCCATCCAGCGCAAGAGCCACCAGACGCGCGCCGCGGCCATCGCACCGCTGCCGGCGTCATAGACCACCACCGGCGTCGCGGGCGTAACGCGCCAGCGGGCCAGCGTCGCGGCAAAGCGCGTCGGATCCGGCAACGGATGGCGGCCTTCGCTGGCCGGGCGCGAGTGGCCCGACAAATCGTCGTCGAGATGCGCGTACACCGCGCCGGGAATCCGCGACGCCGCGTGGGCCGCACGCCCGGCGTCGGGCGCGGCAAGATCGAAACGCGCATCGATGATGCGCAACGAGGCATCGCCGAGCAGGCGGCCCAGCGTCTCCGCATCGACGAGCGGCGAGGGCTCCGCCTGCGCGCCGCGGGCGACCGGACCGGAAGGTAGAGGGGTCGGCATGACGGCGCTCCGGAAGTCGGGAGCCCGAGTATTCAGCCCGCCGATGCCGCCCGCAAACGCTCCCGCAGGTTCACCAGCATCGCTGCGGTAGCACCCCAGATGCGGTGCTCACCCCATTGGAACTCGACGAGCAAGCGCGTGCGCCCGCGCCACTCCATCGCGACGTCGCGCGCGCTGGCGGGATCGAGCAGGAAATCCAGCGGCACCTCGAAGGCCTCGGCCACTTCGTCGGCGTTCGGCCGAAGCGGATGCGCGTGGTCGATGCGCGCAACCAGTGGATAGACGTGGAAGCCCGTGATTGTCGCGTACGGATCGAGCCAGCCGACCGGCTCGATCGCCGAGGCCGGCAAACCCACTTCCTCGTCCGTCTCGCGCAGCGCGGCCGCGAGCGGCCCGGCATCGGCGAGGTCGACGCGTCCACCGGGAAAGCTGATCTGGCCGGCGTGGTGGCGCAGCGCGTCCTGGCGTCGCGTCAGCAGCACGTGGGTGCCTTCGCGGTGGTCGCGCAGGCCGACCAGCACGGCGGCCGGACGCAGCGGTTCGGGAGGCAACAGGTCGGCGAGCTGGTCGAGGTTCCACGGCGCCTCGCGAGGCGCCGGTTCCAGCGCGTGCAGTGCGCGTTCGAGCAGATCGCGGGACGGCATCGCGCCGCTCAATCGGCGAGCCGCGACTCGCGCTCCGGCAGCACGTCGTCCATCAGCCGTTGGCGCTCGGCGTCACCCATCAGCGACCAGCGCGCGATTTCGTCGCCGGTGCGGAAACAGCCCTCGCAGAATCCGGCCTCGTCGAGGCTACAGATACCGATGCAGGGCGTGAGGATCGGGGTGGGCATGAGCGAAGGACGGTCGAGGAGCCAGGAAAACAGACAGGGCGCCGCCGAAGCGACGCCCTGTCGATGCCGCGAGCGTCGGATTACTTGACGCTGACGAGCTTGAGGTCGAACACGAGGGCCTGGCCCGGGCCAACCGGCGAGCGCGGGTCGTTACCGAAGGCCTTGTCGGCCGGCAGGTAGATTTCCCAGCGCGAACCGACCGGCATCATCGGCAGGATCTCGCGAATACCGACGAGCGGGAACTGGTCGATCTTGAAGGTGGCCGGCTGCGCGTTCGGCGACGCGTAGGTGTTGGCCAGCTCCTGCCCGGTGTGCAGCGAATAACGGAAATGCATCTGCACTTCGCTGGTCGCGGTCGGGCGTGCGCCGGTGCCGGTGTCGATGATGCGGTACTGGATGCCCGAGGGCAGCGTGGTCACGCCCTGTTTGGCGCGGTTGGCGGCGAGGAAGGCATCCGACTTCGCCTTGTTCTCGCGCGCAGCGGTCTCGAACTGCGTGCGGGCTTCGGTCTGCAGCTTCTGCTGCAGCCACGCCACGGCGCGGCCCATCTGCTCTTCGGAGTAAGCGGCATTGCGCTTGTTGTAGGCGTCCTGCAGGCCACGGATGACCTGGTTCATGTCGACGTCCGCCTTGGCGTTGACGATCGACAGGCCGGCGTCGTAGCCGAGGGCGTAGCTCAGAGTGTTCTTGTCGGGCTGGGGCAGCGGCGCCTGCTGGGCCGGCGCGCCCTGCGGACGAGCCTGCGGAGCGGGGGCCTGCGCGCTCGCGGCGGTGGCGATGGCGGCAGCAAGGGCAACAGCAAGGACGCGCACGATCATCAAAGTCTCCAACGGAACGGGAAGTGGGCCGGAACGGCGCCACCAAGAGCATCGAGGCCGATAGGCGGCCCCAGGAGCGACGGACAAGGCGGCGTAGAATAGCGGCGTAAGGCCTGAATCGCCACTGACATTCCGGGCCCAAAAGCACACTTATCCACAACCGGCGCAGGGCGCGAATGACCTTTAACACCCTCGTAACCGAAGACCGCGGCGCCATCCGCGTCATCACGGTCAACCGTCCCGACAAGCTCAATGCGCTGAACCACGCGACGCTGACCGACCTGCACGGCGCTTTCGGCGCGGCCGCCAGCGACGACGGCGTGCGCGCCGTGGTGCTGACCGGCGCCGGGCCGAGGGCCTTTGTCGCCGGTGCGGACATCGCCGAGATGAACGGCCTGACGCCGGTGCAGTCGCGCGATTTCTCGCGCCACGGCCAAACACTGATGACGCGCATCGAGCGCCTCGGCAAGCCGGTCGTCGGGATGCTCAACGGCTTCGCCCTGGGCGGCGGGCTCGAACTCGCAATGGCCTGCCACCTGCGCATCGCCGCCGACACCGCGAAGATCGGCCAGCCCGAGATCAACCTCGGCCTGATCCCCGGCTTCGGCGGTACGCAGCGCCTGCTGCGCCTCGCCGGCCGAGCGGCGACGCTGGAGCTCTGCCTGCTCGGCGCGCCGATCACCGCCGAGCGCGCGCTGCAACTCGGCATCGTCAACCGCGTGGTGCCGGCCGCGGAGCTGGAAGCCGCGACCTTCGCCATCGCCGAGCAGCTCGCCAACGCCGCGCCGCAGGCCCTGCGCGGCATCCTCGACGCCGTACTGATCGGCGGTGAGGCACCGATCGACGTCGGCCTCGACTACGAGACGCAGGGCTTCGCCATCGCGTTCTCCACCGAGGACATGAAGGAAGGCACCGGCGCCTTCCTCGCCAAGCGCAAGCCGAGCTTCAACGGCCGCTGAGTGCGCACGGGCCTGCAAGGAATGGGCCTTCGACGCTTCTTCGGCGGGCTCAGGCTACCGGCCGTGAAGCCGGTGCCCGCGCCAGTGCAGCGCCTGCCTTTGCCCGCGCGGCTGCGCGTGCCGCTGCTGCAGCACGCCGGCGTCGCCGCCGAGCCTTGTGTCGCCATCGGTGAGCGCATCACGCGCTTCCAGCGCATCGGTCGCATGGCCGAGGACGCGCTGGGCGCGAACGTGCACGCGCCAGCGAGCGGCGTGATCGTCGGGCTTGAGCGCGGCCCGGTCGCGCTGCCGGGCACGCCTGAAGCGATGCATGTGGTAATCGACGTTGAGGCGACGGCCGCCGGCGCGTGGCTGGCGGGCGATGCCAGCGGGGAGACCGAGGCGCGGCTACTGCCGCTGGACCCGCTGCGCGCCGACGTCGACACGCTGCGCGCGCGCATCGCGGAGGCCGGCATCGTCGGCTTGGGCGGCGCGGGGTTTCCCGCCGCCGACAAGCTCGCCGTCGGGCGTCGCCTGCTGATCCTCAACGGCGCCGAGTGCGAACCCGTGGTCGCCTGCGACGAGGCCCTGCTGCGCGAGCGCGCGGCCAAGGTGGTCGCCGGCGGACGGATGCTGGCGCGGCTGTGCGGCGCGACGCGGATCGTGCTCGCGATGGAGGAACGCATGGCCTCGGCCCTGCCCGCCGTGCGCGCAGCGCTGGACGACGGCGATACGGCCGACAGCGACTCGATGGCGATCGAACTCGCCCTGCTACCCGACCGCTACCCGGCCGGCGGCGAGCGCCAGCTGATCCAGGCGATCACCGGCGAGGAGGTGCCCGACGGCGGCCTGCCGCGCGACCTCGGCGTGCTGGTGCAGAACGTCGGCACGGTCTACGCCGCGTGGCGCGCGGTGGTGCATGGCGAGCCACTGGTGTCGCGCTTCGTCACCGTCGGCGGCGACGGCATCAACCGAGCGGCGACCTTCGAGGTGGCGATCGGCACGCCGGTGTCGACGCTGGGCGCCGCGCTAGGCGGTTGGCGCGAGGATGCCGCGACGCTGCGTGCCGGCGGACCGATGATGGGCGTGGCGCTGCCGCATGACGACGTCGCCATCGGCAAGACGACGATCGCGATCACCGCGTGGCGCGACGCCGCGCGCACCGAGGCGATGCCCTGCATCCGCTGCGGCGACTGCGCGACGGCCTGCCCCTCACGCCTGCAACCGCAGCTGATCCACGCGCGCCTACAGGCGAACGATGCGCCCGGCGCGACCGGGCTCGGGCTTTCCGCCTGTATCGAGTGCGGCGCCTGCGACGCCGCGTGCCCGAGCGCGATCCCACTGACGTCGGGCTTCATCGCTGCACGGCGCGGGGTGAGGCTTGCCGAGCATCAGCGCGCCGCCGCCGAGGCCGCAAAGCAACGCTTTGAACGCCGCGTCGAGCGCCTGCAGCGCGAGGCCGAAGAGGCCGCCGGGGCGCAAGCGCAGCGCCTGAAGCGCGTTTCCGGCGCGGCCGCCGCGGCGCTGGCCAAGGCGCGCGCGAAGCGCGAGGGTGCAGACGGCGACGCGCCAGGCGTCGCGGCGCGACGCGAACCGGACGGCGAGGCATGAGCGCGCGACGTTTCAGCGATCCCGGTACACCCTCGCTGCGCGTCGCGCGCAGCGTGCCAGCGACGATGGGCCTCGTGCTGCTGGCCCTGCTGCCGGGCATCGCGGCGATGACGGTGTTCTTCGGGCCCGGCGTGCTGTGGCAGATCGCGCTGGCCATCGCGTTCG
The DNA here is from genome assembly GCA_051660925.1 of Silanimonas sp. Lineage (GTDB taxonomy): Bacteria > Pseudomonadota > Gammaproteobacteria > Xanthomonadales > Xanthomonadaceae > Silanimonas. The sequence continues at coordinate 10,731 of JBOFQO010000369.1, forward strand.
CGCTAGCGCTCGAAGCCACGATGCTGGTCCTGCGTGGAGCGCCGCTAAAGCCCGCACTTACGGATCTTTCCGCGCCGCTGACCGCCGTGCTGTTCGCGCTGTGCCTGCCACCGACCGCGCCGTGGTGGATGAACCTCGTTGGCATCAGCGCCGCAATCGTCGTCGCGAAACATCTCTATGGCGGGCTCGGCCACAACCCGTTCAACCCAGCGATGGTCGGCGTGGCGGTCGTCGTGCTCGCGTTTCCACTCGAGTATTCGCGCTGGATCGCGCCGGGCGCGTGGGACACGCTGGCACAGGCTACGCCGCTCGACGCGCTGCGCCAGCAGGTACAGCGGGGCTACGCGCTGTCCGAGATCCACGCCGATCCGGTCTTCGGCGACTTCGGCGGCCGCGGCTGGGAGTGGGTGGCGAACGTCTGGGCGCTGGGCGGGCTGTTCCTTCTGTGGAAGCGCGTCATCCCGTGGCAGACGCCGATGGCCCTGCTCGCCACGACGGTGTTGCTGACCCTGCCGTTCTGGCTGTACGACCCCGACACGCACCCCAGCCCGCTGAATCACGTGTTCTCGGGCGCGCTGGTATTCGCGGCCTTTTTCATCGTCACCGACCCGGTCTCTGGCTGCACCACGCCGCGTGGGCGGCTGCTGTTCGGCGCGGGGGTCGCGGTGCTGACGCTGGCGATCCGGCGCTGGGGCGGATTCCCCGACGGCGTCGCCTTCGCGGTGCTGCTGATGAATGCCGCCGCGCCGCTGATCGACCGCCTCGCTCGGCCGCGCTGGCTCGGCGAAGGCCCGCTGACGGGCACCGCCGCGACGCCGGCCGGCGAGGTCGAGGCGCCGGAGCATCGCGATGACTGAGCCGCGGCGCTCGACACTGCGCGCGGCGCTGACCCTCGCCGCCGTTGGCCTGATCGGCCTCGGCGGCCTGTTGGGCCTGCGCGCGATCACCGCCGAGCGCATCGCCGCGCAGGAGCGCGCGGCGGCCCTGCGCGCGCTGGCCGTGCTTCTGCCCACAGGATTCGACAACGACCCCGAGGCCGACCGCGTCACCGTGCAGGCACCGGCTTGGCTGGGCAGCGAGGAAACGCTTTCCGTGCGCCGCGCGCGCCGCGACGAGGCGCTGCTGGCGGTCGTCGTCGAAGCCGTCGCGCCGGAC
>JBOFQO010000370.1:0-11572 GCA_051660925.1 Silanimonas sp.
GCTCCGCCGACATCTCGGTGCTGTGGCCGCGCAGCAGTTCGCGCGGCAGAACGACGTTGCCGTAGCGCACGCGCTTTAGGCGGCTCACCTGGAAGCCCTGGCTGTCCCACAGGCGGCGCACCTCGCGGTTGCGGCCTTCTTTGATGACGACGCGGAACCACGCGTGGGAGTCGCTAGAACCGATGGCTTCGATCTCGTCGAACTTGGCCGGGCCGTCGTCGAGCTGGACGCCGCGCTTCAACCGCTCGACGACCGCCTCGGGCACCTCGCCGTGGATGCGGCAGACGTACTCGCGCTCGACTTCGCTCGAGGGGTGCATCAGCGCGTTGGCCAGCTCGCCGTCCGTGGTGAGCAGGAGCAGGCCGGTGGTGTTGATGTCGAGGCGACCGACGGCGATCCAGCGGGCGCCCTTCAGGCGCGGCAGTGCTTCGAAGATCGTCGGTCGGCCTTCGGGGTCTTCGCGCGTCGTGACCTGGCCTTCCGGCTTGTTGTAGAGCAGCACAGCCGCGGGCTCGGTGAGTGCGGTGGCCATGAAGGTCTTGCCGTCGAGCTCGATGCGGTCGCCGCCCTTGACGATGCGGCCGAGCTCGGCGACCTCGCCGTTGACGCGCACTTCGCCGCGCGAGATGCGCTCTTCGAGCGAACGGCGCGAGCCGAGGCCGGCCTGGGCGAGCACCTTGTGCAGGCGCTCTTCGATGGCCGGTGCGGCCGGGGTGGCCTCGCGCTTCAGCGAGAGGGTCTTGCGTTGGTTGTCGTTGCTCATCGGGCTCAAGGCGTGCGGTCGGAAGCCGCGTCGTCGCTCTCGTCAGGGGTGGGGGCGGACGTCGTCACGACGTCATCGTCAGCGCCCGCGTCATCGGCGACGGGGGCGGAGTCTTCTTCGGGCATCGCTGCCGCGAGGGCCTGCACGGGCAGGGGATCCTCGAAAGGCAGCTGCGGTTCGAGCTCGCCGAAGTCGCGGATCTCCGACAGCGGCGGCAGTTCGTCCAGCGACTTCAGGTTGAAGTAGTCGAGGAAGAGCTTGGTCGTGCCGAACAGCGCGGGGCGCCCCGGCACGTCGCGATGCCCGACCACGCGGATCCACTCGCGCTCCTCAAGCATCTTGATGATGTTGGCGTTCACCGCCACGCCGCGGATGGCTTCGATCTCGCCGCGGGTGATGGGCTGGCGGTAGGCGATCAGCGCGAGCGTCTCGAGCGTGGCGCGGGTGTAGCGCTGCGGCCGCTCGGCAAACATTCGCGACACCCAGGGCTGCACGTCGCGTTGCACCTGGAAGCGGAAGCCCGAGGCCACTTCGATGAGCGTCACGCCGCGGGTCGCGCAGGCGGCTTGCAGCGCCTCGATGGCCTGCTCGATGCTGCCGCGCGGTGCTGGCTGGTCTTCCGGGAACAGCGCGTACAGCTGCGCCACCGTCATCGGGTGCGCGGTGGCGAGCAGGGCGGCTTCGACGATGCGCTCGACGAGGCGGTTGTCCGACAGCGGCGCCTCTTTCGGCGGCGACTGCAGTTCGAATTCGACGGTGGGTTCTTCGGTGCTCATCGTCACGCAGGCTAGGCAGGTTCAGGCCGGCTCGAGGCCGCTGTCGCCGTCGGTGGGCAGGGCAGAGGGCGCCTCGGCGCTGGCCTCCGCATCGGTGGTGGTGTCGCCGTCGGCATCGTTGGCGGCCGGGCCGCCGTCCTTGTCGAGGCGCTCGGACAGGGCGCGCAGGTAGATCGGTGCCAACGGCTCCTCCTGCACGATCTCGATCAGGCGCTCCTTGGCCAGCTCGAGGATCGACAGGAAGGTCACGACGACGCCCAGCCGGCCTTCGTTGGCGTCGAACAGCGTGCTGAATTCGAGGAAGGCGGAAGACGACAGCTTTCCCAGCACCTCGCCCATGCGTTGCCGGACGCTGAGTGCCTCGCGCTTGATGGCGTGGTGGCTGAACAGCTCCGCGCGCTTCATCACGTCGCGCAGGGCCAGCAGCATCTCGCGCAGGTCGACCGAGGGCGGCTCGACGCGCTGCTGCTTGTCGCCCGGGTCGGCGTGCACCACGACGGTGTCGCGCTCGAGGCGGGGCAGGGTGTCGATGTCCTCGGCGGCCTTCTTGAAGCGCTCGTACTCCTGCAGGCGGCGCACCAGCTCGGCGCGCGGGTCGGCTTCGACGCCTTCCTCGGACGGCGGGCGCGGCAGCAGCATCCGCGACTTGATCTCGGCCAGGATCGCGGCCATCACCAAGTACTCGGCGGCGAGCTCGAAGCGCAGCTCCTGCATCACGTCGATGTAGCCGATGTACTGGCGGGTGATCTCGGCGACCGGGATGTCAAGGATGTCGAGGTTCTGGCGGCGGATCAGGTACAGCAGCAGGTCCAGCGGGCCCTCGAAGGCCTCGAGGATGACCTCGAGCGCGTCCGGCGGGATGTAGAGGTCCTGCGGCATCTGCAGGACGGGCTGCCCACGCACCACGGCCAGCGGCATTTCCTGCTGCTGCGGGGGCGTCGGGAAGACGTCGGCGGTGGTCGGCGCGATGTCGCTGGGGACCACGGGCCCTCCGGGGCACTGGGTGGTGGGATGGCGCGCTGGACGGGTCAGTCCGCGTCCACGGGTTGGAAGCCCTGCCGCACCACGTCGGGCGCGGGCAGGGTGCAGTCGATGATGCTCGTGGGCCCGGGCGTGCAGTGGCCCGCGTCCAGCATCACGTCGACGGCGTGCAGCCAGAGGTCGGCCACCTCGTCGGCTTCATGGCCGAGGAAGGGCGCCTCGTCGGCGTCCATGTCGGGCGACCGCAGCGTGGTCGACAGCAGCACTTCGCCACAGGCCCCCAGAAGCGCTTGCGCCACGGGATGCTCGGGGATACGAATGCCGATATCGCGCCGCTTGCTTCGGGCGCTCTGCTTTAAACGGTTCGGGAGCTGCCCGGAGGCCGGCAGGATGAAGGTGACGGGTCCGGGGCTCAGGCGACGCAGCAGGCGGAAGGCCGGGTCATCAAGCCGGGCGAAGCGGCTGGCGTCGCTGATCGAACGGCAGAATAGGGTGAAGGGGTGGCGGCTGTCCAGCTGCCGGAGGCGTCGGACGCGCTCCGCGGCGTCCGTCCCGTTCAGGCTCCAGACCCGCGCATAACCCGCGTCGGTGGGGCACAGGGCGAGGCCGTCGCGGGCGATCCGCTGCGCCGCCCGCTCCACCAGCCGGGCCTGCGGCGTCTCGGGATGGACGTCGAGCCGGATCGCATCGCCGGCCTGGATGCTCACTGCGGTGCGTCCATCGGGCCGTACTCGCTTTCGAGGGTGGAAACGGCCCGCTGGCCCTCTCGTTCGCGCAGCGCGCGGTCGAAGTGCGTCGCCAGCGCGCGGCCCGTGGGGTTAGCGCTGAAGGCGATGAAGATCGGATGCTCAACGCCGGTATCGATGACCCGCACCGCGGGGAAGAAGCCGCGGCGTTCGATCTCGTGGCGCAGCACGTGGCCGTTGTCGAGCACGGTGTCGACGCGTCCGCCGACGAGTTTCTGCAGGTTGCTCCAGGTCGGGTGGTCCGTCGAGAGCGCTTCGACGCCAGGCGCTGGACGGTCATCGGGGAACAGCGTGGCATCGAAGGGCGGTCCGAAGCGATAGCCCTCAGCAACGCCGATCCGCCGGTTCGCGAGCGCCCGGATGCCGTCGAAGGCCCAGGGATCGTCCTTCATCACCGCAAAAGACACCGGATCGCCGGCGGCGGGACGCGCCGGATAGACAAGGGACTCGGACTCGCCCACCGCCGCACCGAGCACGCCGTCAATGCGGCCGGCCTCGGCTTCGCGGACCGCGCGGGCCCAACTCATGCGGCGGATTTCCACCGGTCGCGCCGGCGATTCGAACACCGCGCGCGTCAGCTCGACGAGGTAGCCGGGCTGCGTCGATTCGAAGCAGACGTAGGGGCACCACTCGTCGGAGGCGAAGACCAGGGGGCGGCCGTCGGGCAGGGGCGTGGCGGCTTCGGGCGCGACGCCCGCTGCCTGCGCCGGGACCGTGGCGGGCAGCAGCAGGCTGGCCAGCAGGCCGACAGCGGCCGCGACGGGCCCGGAGATGCCTCGCATGATGCTCCGTCGATCAGCGGCGGGCGGGCTTCGGCTTGGTCGCGAGTTCCTCGACCATCGCGCCGAACTCGATCGGCTCCGGCGGCGCCATCGACTTCACGCGGTCGCGGGCCTCAAGCCGCGCGCCGCCCTGCACCGCGGCGATGCTGAAGCGGTCCTGCACCGAGGCCACCTGGACTTCGCCGACTGGCGTCTCGGTCGAGCCGAGCGAGATGCCGGTTTCCGGGTCGATCAGTGCCTCTCCGGGGCGGACCACGGACAGGCGCTCGCCGGGCACGACCGCGCCGGTGCCGAGGTTGATGTAGGCCTGGTTGCCTTCAACTTTGATGACCGAGCCGGTGGCCGGCGTCGAACCGATCTGCTTGGCCAGCTCGTAGACCGCTTCGTTAATCGAGGCCAGCACGGCCTGACCGATCGGCGTGCGCGAGTAGGCGCCGACGAAGCCGCCCAGCGCCCCGCCGCTGCCCACGCCCAAGCCGCCGAAGCCGATGCCGGATTCCTTGATCTCGCGCTCAATCTGCTTGGTGAAGATCACTTCGCTGGTTGTTGCGTCGATCAGGCGGATGTTCATGCCGAGCGACGAGGAGGAGGAATTGACGCTGAGGCCGCCGGCCAGTGCGCCGAGGCCGCCGAGGCGGCTGCCCCCGAGCGCGTTGGCGATACCGCCGACGTTCGTCGACTTCGCGCTGGTGCCCGGGTCGTAAGACGTGATGACCGCTTCGACGAGGTACTCGGCGCCGAGGATCTGGCCCATGCCGGCCGCCGACGGCGACGCCACGCGGCCGCTGGCGCCGAAGTCCTGCTCCTGCATCACGTTGCCGATGGCTTGGCGCTCGACGAGGCGGAAGCGGCCGCTCTGGTTCAGCGCGTCGGTGATCATCGCCTCGATGCCGTTGACCGGTACCGTCTGGAAGGCCCATTCCACGTTGGTCGAGCCGTATTGGTCGTTGGCGGTGTAGCTGGACACGCTCGAAGTGTTATCGATCTTGCTGACGGCGACGCGCGCCTTGCGGCCCGCGTACGGCGACCAGCGCATCTGCACGAGACGCAGGGTGTTCACCGGCGTGAGGTCCTGTGGCAGCGCGATCTCTTGGTCCTCGGCCAGCGAGAACGCGAGGGGCTCGGCGGCGACGGGCAGCGTGCCGACAACAGCGAGGGTAAGGGCGACGGTCAGGGCGCGGAACGAGAGCATGGCTTCTCCTGAGAAGCGAATCGGGGGATTTCCCTAGGGGTTTCCGCCCGCGAAGGACGGATGATGAAGTCTAGCGGAAGGTCCCTGCCGCTACACTGCGCCAATGCAGAATCCGAATTCTCCGACCCGCTGGTACGTCATTTTCGGACACGACGCCGACGGCGCCGGCCCCGCCCGCGCCGCGGCGCGGCCGGCGCACCTGGTCCGCCTGCAGGCGCTGGCCGAGGCCGGGCGGCTCAAGCTGGCGGGGCCCCTGCCGCGGATCGACGGCGTGCCCCCCTCGGACGGTGGTGTCACCGGCAGCCTAATCGTCGCGGCCTTCGCCGACCGGGCGACCGCTGAGGCCTGGGCCGCGGAAGACCCTTACGTCGCGGCCGGCGTCTACGCCCGGGTCGAGGTTCTGCCCTTCCTGCCGGTGCTCCCGTGAGTGGCGTCACGGGTTCGGAGGCGCCTGCCGGAGGCTCGCCGATGCCCCACGGGGCCCGCGCCGCGGCGATCGAAGCGCGGCTGCGGGCGGCGCTGCAGCCCGTTGAGCTGGCTGTCGTCGACGACAGTCACAAGCATCGCGGTCACGCTGGCGCGGCCGATGGCCGCAGCCATTTCTCGGTGCGGGTGGTCAGCGCGGCCTTCGTTGGCCTGCGCCTGATCGCCCGCCATCGGCAGGTCTACGAGGCCCTAGGCGAGCTGATGACGACCGACATCCACGCCCTGGCCATCGAGGCCCACGCCCCGGGCGAGCCCGGCGCGTAGCCGCTACACTGGCAGGCCTTCCGACTGTCATCTTCTTGAGAATCAAGAGCTTGGCTGATCGGACCTCTCGAGTTCACTGCCTCCGGGGCCGGTGCTGACGCGCTGGCCTCGCGCCACCGGATCGCCCCGCGCATGCGTCTGTCCACCATCAAGCTCGCCGGCTTCAAGAGCTTCGTCGACCCGACCACCCTGCACCTGCCGACCAACATGACCGGCGTCGTCGGCCCGAACGGCTGCGGCAAGTCGAACATCATCGACGCGGTGCGCTGGGTCATGGGCGAGAGCTCGGCCAGCCGCCTGCGCGGTGATTCCTTCACCGACGTGATCTTCTCCGGCTCGTCCTCGCGCAAGCCGGTGTCGCAGGCCACGGTGGAGCTGGTCTTCGACAACAGCGATCAAGCCATCACCGGCGAGTTCGCCAAGTACAACGAGATCTCGGTGAAGCGCCTGGTCTCGCGCGACGGCCAGAGCAGCTATTTCCTCAACGGTGCGCGCTGTCGCCGTCGCGACATCACCGACCTGTTCCTCGGCACCGGCCTCGGGCCGCGCAGCTACTCGATCATCGAGCAGGGCATGATCTCGCAGGTCATCGAGGCCAAACCCGAGGAATTGCGCCTGTTCCTTGAGGAGGCCGCCGGCATCTCGAAGTACAAGGAGCGCCGTAAAGAAACCGAGAGCCGCATCAAGGGCACGCGCGACAACCTCGACCGCCTGAACGACCTCCGCGAAGAGATCGACAAGCAGCTCGAGCACCTGAAGCGTCAGGCCCGCGCGGCCGAGCAGTACCAGACCCTGCAAGCCGAACACCGCGAGAAGGACGCGCAGCTGAAGGCGCTGGAGTACCGCCGCCTGCAGTCGCAGTCGGACGCGCTGAACGCCTCGCTGCTTGACGACGAAACGAAGCTGCAGGAACTGCTGGCCGAACAGCGCACGGCCGAAGAGCAGGGCGAGCTCACCCGCGAGCAGCACGCCGAAGCCAGCCAGCACCTGGGCCGCGCGCAGGCCGAGAGCTACCGCATCGGTGGCGAGATCGCGCGCATCGAGCAGCAGATCCAGCACCAGCGCGAGCTCAAGCGTCGCGTCGAGACGGCGCGCGCCGAAGCCGACGAGGCGCTGGCGGAGGTACTGCACCACATCGAGACCGACGCCGCCCAGCTGCTGCAGCTGGAGGAGCAGGTGGCGGAAGCCGAGCCTCGCCTCGAAACCTTGCGCGGCGGCGACGAGGACCGCCAGCACGCGCTGCGGGAAGCCGAGACCAAGCTCGCCGACTGGCAGCGCCGTTGGGACGAGTACGCCCGCGCCTACGCCGAGTCCTCGCGCGCGGCCGAGGTTGAACGCACCAAGATCGAATTCCTCGAACGTCAGTCGATGGAGGCCAATCGCCGCCGCGAGACGCTGGCCACCGAACGCGCTGGGCTCGACCTCAGCACGCTCGGCGAAGCGATGGAAGCGCTGGCGTTGGAGCACGAGACCAAGCGCGCCGGCCTCGACGCGCTGGCCGAGCTTCTGGAGGGCAAAAAAGCCGCGCTGCTGGAGATCCAGGAGCAGCAGCGCCAGCAGCAGACCGAGCTGGCCGAGGCGCGCAAGGCGATCCAGGCGGCGAAGGGCCGCATGGCTTCGCTGGAGGCTCTGCAGCACGCCGCCCTCGGGCAGGAGAAGAGCGGTGCGCTGGAATGGCTGAAGGCGCAGGGCTTGGCCGAGCTGCCGCGCCTCGGCGAAGTGCTGAGCGTCGAGCCGGGCTGGGAGACCGCCGTCGAGACCGTGCTCGGGCATCTCCTCGAAGCCGTTGTCCACGACGATGCCGGCAGCCTGCGCGACGCGGTGGCGCAGCTGGCACAGGGCCGCGTGGCGGTCGTCGATGCGTCGGTCAGCGAGGCCTCGGTGCCGGAAGGCAGCCTGGCCGCCAAGGTGCAGGGCCCGCGCGCGATCCGCGCGCTGCTCGCGCCCATCCACGCCGTCGACGCCCTGTCGTCGAGCGAGGCTGGCGCGCGCCGCGCCGCACTCCGCGACGGCGAAGCCCTCATCGACCGCAGCGGCGTCTGGGAAGGCCCGGGCTGGCTGCGCTTCAACAAGAGTGGTGAAGCCCAGCAGGGCGCTCTGGCGCGCGAGCGCGAGATCAACGAACTCAAGCAGCATGTTTCGCAGCTTGCGGCCCGTGAGCAGGCGCTGCTGGACGGCCAGCACGCCCACCGCGACGCGCTGCTGGTGGCCGAGCAGGCCCGCGAGGACGCGCAGCGCACGCTCTATCTCGCGCATCGCAGCGTCTCGGAGATGGGCGGCCAGCTGCAGAGCCAGAAGGGCCGCCTGGAAACGGCGCAGGGCCGCATGACCGCGCTGGAGCGCGAGCTGGCGCAGCTCGCCACCTCGATGGAGTCGGCGCAGACCGAGGTGCGCGAGGCGCGTGGCCGGCTCGAGGTGGCGACGGGACGCATGGGCGACCTTGAGGCTCAGCGCATCAGCCTCGAGAACGAGCGTCGACTGTTCACCGAGCAACGCGAGACGGCGAGGATGTCGGCCCGCGAAGCGCGCGATTCGGCACACCAGCTGGCGCTGGCCCTCGAAGCGCAGCGCACCCGCGTCAACGCCCTGAACCAGTCGCTGTCACGCCTGAGCGCGCAGCAGGCGCAGCTGGCCAGTCGACGCGACGAGCTGGCCGCCCAGCTGCTCGACGGCGACAGCCCGATCCACACCCTGGATGGCGAGCGCCAGCTGCTGCTTGAACAGCGTGTCATCGCCGAACGTGACCTCGCAGCGGCGCGCGGTGCCCTCGACGGCATCGAGCAGGAACTCCGGGGCTATGAGCAGAAGCGCCAGCAGCGCGACCAGGCCGCCATCGTCCAGCGTGAGCGCATCGCCCAGCGGCGGATGGAAGCGCAGGCGCTGGAGATCAAGGCGCAGCAGCAGGTCGAGGCGATCGCGCTGGCGGGCCTGGAGCTCGACGCGGTCGTCGCCGGCCTGCCCGAGCAGGCCGACGCGTCGGTCTGGGCGCGCAACATCGGCGAAATCGAAGGCCGCATGCGCCGTCTCGAGCCGGTCAACCTGGCAGCCATCCAGGAGTTCGCCGAGCAGAGCGAACGCAAGGCCTACCTCGACACCCAGAATGCCGACCTCGTCGCCGCGCTGGAGCAGCTCGAGGACGCCATCCGCAAGATCGATCGCGAGACCCGCGGCCGCTTCAAGGAAACCTTCGACCGCGTCAACGCCGGCGTGCAGGAGCTGTTCCCGCGCCTATTCGGCGGCGGCCACGCCTACCTGGAACTCACCGGCGAGGACCTGCTCGACACCGGCGTCGCGATCATGGCGAGGCCGCCCGGCAAACGCGTGTCGAACATCACCCTGCTGTCGGGTGGCGAGAAGGCCCTGACGGCGGTGTCCCTGGTGTTCGCGATCTTCCGCCTGAATCCGGCCCCGTTCTGTCTGCTCGACGAGGTCGACGCGCCGCTCGACGAAGCCAACGTCGGCCGTTTCTGCACCATGGTCAGCGAGATGAGCGAGAAGGTGCAGTTCCTGTTCGTCAGCCACAACAAGGCGACGATGGAGGCTGCCCGACAGCTCGCCGGCGTCACCATGCGCGAACCGGGCGTGTCCCGCCTCGTCTCGGTCGACCTGGCCGAGGCCACGCGCCTCGCCGGTGCGGCATAATCGCGCGGTCGAAACCACGCACGAACCGCGTCTGGAGCCTGTTGGATGGAATTGTCCGGCCTGAGTGAAGCCAACATCCTGCGCCTCGCCATCGGCGTCGCTGTCGTCGTGCTGATGGTGGTGATCTGGCTGACCGGCCGGAAGAAGCCGGAGCAGGGTGTTCGCCGCGACAGCGCCGACACCGAGCGCCTCGCCGCCGCACTCCCCGCGTTTTCTGGCGCCGCGCGCCGCGAGCCGACGCTCGGCGACGCGGTCGCCGAAACCGACGGCGACGGCGCCGAACTCGATGCGGAGCGTGGCATCGCCATCGACGATGACGCCCCTGTGTCGCCGACGCGCTCGCAGCTCGGCGCCCGTCCCGATGCCAGCTTCGACCGCATCGTCACGCTTTATCTCGCGGCCCGCGCCGGCGAAGTGCTGCACGGTCCCGACATCGTCGTCGCCTGCGAGAAGGCCGGCTTGAGCTATGGACACATGGGCATCTTCCACCGCCTCGACGACAACCATCCGGAGCGCGGCCCGATCTTCAGCCTTGCCAACCTGGTGAAGCCGGGCTCGTTCGACATGGCGCGCCTGGGCGAGATCCGCACGCCGGGCGTCAGCCTGTTCATGACCCTGCCGGGCCCACTGAACGCACTGGACGCCTGGGAAACTCTGCTTCCCGCCGCGCAGCGCATGGCTGAACTGCTCGACGCCGTGCTACTCGACGAGGAGCGCAACGCGCTCGGTCGCCAACGCATCGCGCACCTGCGCGAGGAAATGCGCGCCTACGACCGCAAGCGCGACGCCCAGAACGTCCGCTTCTGAGCCATCGCTGGCGGTGCCGTCCGCTGCTGCGAGGTCCGCATGATCGCTCCTGATCGCATTGATGAGCTCCGGCGACGGATCGCCGACGCCGACCACGCCTATTACCAACTCGACGCACCCTCGGTCCCGGACGCCGAGTACGACCGCTGGATGCGCGAGCTGCGCGAGCTTGAGACGGCGCACCCTGAGCGGGTGACGCCCGATTCGCCAACCCAGCGCGTCGCCGGACGTCCCTCATCGGCCTTCGCCGAGGTACGGCATGCGCTGCCGATGCTCAGCCTCAACAACGCCTTCGCCGAAGCCGAGGCCGCTGACTTCGTGCGTCGCATCGTCGAGACCACGGGCGAGGCCGAGCCGGCGTTCTCGGTTGAACCGAAGATCGACGGTCTCGCCATCACGCTGCGCTACGAGCGCGGCGTGCTGGTGCAGGGCGCGACCCGCGGCGACGGCGCGACCGGTGAGGACGTCATCGCCAACCTGCGCACCATCCGCGCGATTCCGCTGCGCCTGCGTGCGCTACCGGGCGAGGGGGGGGCGGGCGGCAGCGCCGTACCGGACGTGCTTGAGGTGCGCGGCGAGGTCTACATGCCGAAGGCGGCGTTCGAGCGCTTCAACGAACGTGCCATCGCTAGCGGTGAGAAACCGATGGCCAATCCGCGCAACGGCGCCGCCGGCTCGTTGCGTCAGCTCGATCCCCGCATCACGGCAAAGCGCCCGTTGGCCTTCTTCGCGTACGGCATCGGCGAGACGCAGGGTTTCGAGGTGCCCTCGACGCACTCCGCACTGCTGCGGCGCTTGGGTGAGTTCGGTCTGCCGCTGGCGCCCGAGGTCGACGTCGCCCGTGGGCTCGACGGCGTGCTCGGCTACTACGCGCGCATCGGCGCAGCGCGCGACACGCTGCCGTACGACATCGACGGGGTGGTCTACAAGCTCGACCGTCGCGACCTGCAGGACAAGCTCGGCTTCGTCTCGCGCGCGCCGCGCTGGGCCATCGCGCACAAGTTCCCTGCGCAGGAAGAGCTCACAGTATTGGAAGGCCTGGAGGTGCAGGTGGGCCGCACGGGCGCCATCACGCCGGTGGCGCGGCTCAAGCCGGTGCGCGTGGCCGGCGTCACCGTCACCAACGCCACCCT
>JBOFQO010000371.1:0-2819 GCA_051660925.1 Silanimonas sp.
CACCATGGCGGAGGGCGGCGAGCGGAATCCGGGATGCACCACCACGCGGCGCACTGCGCGCGGCGTGCCTCCGACGACGATCACGTCGAGGGACGGTTGTCCGCCCACGGCATGCGCGGCGGTCACCACCCAGCGCGGCGCCACGAGCACGCCATGCGCCTCGCCGGGCAGGTCGGCGAGTGCGGGAAACGCGCCTGCGGCTAAGCGGTGCTCGCGGTCGGCGACGTCGTCGCGGATCACGATGGCTTGGGCGGTGGAGGCGGCCACCAGCAGGGTGAGGGCAAGAAAACGCATGGTCGAAGGCGCGCTTTGGATTCCGGCGCATTGTGCGCGACGTGGACGGCGCATGCGTTTCACCCGCCGCCGTACGCCCGCTCCCGCTCAGCCTGCAGGCGCCGCCGCAGGTACTCGTCGCGGCTGAGGCCGCCGGGGATCTCGCGCAAGCGCATCACTTCCGCCACCACCTGAGCCTCTCGCGTCTTGTAGTCGCGGAAGCGCGGGTCGTTGGCCTGCTGCTGTTCGAAGGCGCGCTGCCGGCGCTCGGCCTCCAGGCGGTAGGCCTCGGCGAGCGCCTCGGCGCGGCGCCGGCGTTCGGCCGCGTCGTCGGTGCCGCGTTCGATCAGTGCCAGACGCAGCATCCGCGCTTCGTCGGCCGACATCCGGCCGGCGAGTTCTTCCGCCTCCACCTGCGCGTCGAGCGCCGCGGCGATCCGCGCGCGCTCCGCCGCGTCGAGCGATGCGCTGTGGGCGAGGAAATCGCGCAGCGCCTTCTCGAAGCGCAGACGCTCGGCCTGCGCTGCCAGCGCGGCGCGGGCTTGCGGTGAATCCGCGAACGCGCGAGGCGCCGCGACATCGGTCGCTGCGTTGGCACGGTCGACGGAGGGCATCGCGACGTCGGCGCCGCTGCGATCCGCCGGCGCCTCGACCGCGGCGCCCCACGGCACGTCGCTGCCGCTGCGCCATACGAGCGTGCCCCCCAGCGCCGCGACGATCGCGGCGCCGGTGGCCCAGACGAAAACGCGATGACGAGCCACACGCTCCTCAGAGCAGCAAGTCGATCAGCGCGTACAGCGGGTTCAGCGGCTTGGCGCGGTCGGCGATGTCGCTGGCTTCTGACGCGTCAAGCACCGTGCCGCTGCCGTCGAGCACGCTGTTGATGAAGTCGTCGAGCTGCAGATTGCGCTCCTGCACGTCGCCGTTGTTGAAATCGACCACGGTGGTGCAGTGGCTCTCGTTCAAGGCGCGGAACTGCGGAAAGTAGCCGCCGACATTGCTCAAGCCATCGAGCTGCGTGCGCAGCCGCGCGGTGTCCTGCGACCACTTCGCGGTGATCAACGCCGGCTTCTGCGCGGCGGGCGCGTTCGCGATCTCCGGGTAGAAGCGCTCGTACGAATACGACGAGTAGTTCTGGTCCTGCCAGAAATGCGTGTGGCCCATCCGGTCGTTCGGGAAGCGGCTCGACAGCGCCGGGTAGATGCTGCCGAGGTTGCCGAGATCAAGGCCCGGCGCGGCGCTCTTGATGAAGGCCAGCGGCCCGGCATCGAGGCCCCAGACATTGCGGATCTGCGTGTGCAGGCGCACCGACGGGAACTGCGCCGAATCGCCGAACTGCGGCGTCGGGAAGATCGGGCCGGAGTCATTGATGAGATACCCGCGCGTCGGCGCCATGTCGCGGCGTAGCGCGGCGTAGTTGGTGAGGCTGCCGGTGCCGCCGGCGCTGCAGCCGGTCGAGAGCAGTTGTGTGGGCCGCGGCAGGTTGTTCTTCAACCAGGCGACGACCGCGCGGGTGTTGCGCGCGCCATTGTGGTGCCACACCAGCGGCGCGGCCTGGCCGGCCGGGTCGGTGTACACCGCCACGCGGTCGCCGCTGTAGACGTCGCCGGTGCAGTACGGCACGTAGACCATGTTCCAGTTCTGCGTCTTCGCGGTGTCGAGCGGATTGATGCGCGTGACGAAGGGGCTGACGAGGCTCGCCCCGGGGTTCGCGAGGCTCATGTAGTCGTCGGGGATGCCGTTCGGATTGCGCGCGCCGCGGATGCCGGTCTGCCCGGTGCAGCTCGCGTAGTCCCAGCAGGCGCCGCCGCCTTCCATGTAGATGATGGTGTTGCGCGTGTGCGGCACGCGGTTGACGAAGAACTTGTACGGCGAGCCGTTGCCGCAGACCGCACCCGTCGACGGCGACACGCGGATGGTCTGCCACGTGTAGTAGCTGCCCGGGCTGAAGCCGTCGTTGAAGCTCGACGGGTCGGGCAGCAGCGGGTACGGGCCGCTCTTCTGCGACGCGCGCACCGGGTTGTCGGGCCCCGGCGGGAAGAGCAGGTTCAGCGCGGTCTGCCAGCCGGCGTAGTCGCCTTCCTCGGCGAGCACGGGCGTGGCGGGATGGCCGAGCGCGATGCCGAAAGCGACGGCGAGCGCCGCCGGGCGGCGGGCGATGGATCGAGCCATGTTGTTCCCCTTCGTCAGACCGTCGCGAGGGCGACGGCGGCTGCGCGTTTGATGCGGCGCACCATCCCCATGACGCAGCGCAAGGCGGACGATACGCCAGCGTATGTGCACAAGTGTGAAGGAATCACAAGACGCGGCGAAGCCCGCGCTGCGGCCCTACGCGAAGACGAAGGCGTGCATCGACAGCGCGCCGTAGCGGTAGCCGCCGTCCAGCCGCGTGGCGCGCGCGGCCGCACCCGCCGCGGCGCGGGCGAAGGGCAGGGGTGCCAAGTGTTCGAGCGTCGGGTGGGCCCGCGCGAGGCCGGGCAGCGCGGCCAGCGCACGGGCGAACGCGAGTGAGGCGTCGACATCGGCGCCGACCTCGGCACCCGGCG
>JBOFQO010000372.1:0-3542 GCA_051660925.1 Silanimonas sp.
TGATCCCGGCTCTCGCCCGCTCGTTTTCCGGGTCAGCGCTCAAGACACGCTTCATCAGCTCCAGCGCGAACTCGGAGTCACCGCGCAAACGCCTGCCGTACCATGGATTGGGCTCCTCGCCATCCGCAGGCTTGTACGTTCCCTCCGCGAGATACGCCTCCGCCTGCCGCAGCGCCAGATCGATCTCATCCGCACTCATCGTCGCTGTTGTCGCGCCGGTGCTTCCCGGCGTCTGGAAGGTGGCCACGCCCGGGCCGTCGACCGGCGTTTCCGCCGGCAGGCTCGGCACGGTCACCGGCTCCGTCGCGCGCCACGGCGCCCACAGCAACACACCGATGACCGCCACGGCGACCACGCCAAGACCCACCCGCAGCGGCCAGGGATTCGAATCGCCATCGGCGCCCGCCACGCCGCGCTTCGCCGCCTTGTCGCTGACGCGCGTGCGCTGCTGGGTCGCGGCCGGCGTCGCCGAACGCGCCATCCCCTCGCGCGCCTCGAAGGCCTGCACGTCGACCGCACCCGGCGGCGCCGTCGGCAGCATGCGCTGCACGGCAGCCACCACGGCCGCGCCGGTGTTGTAGCGCTCACTCGGCATCTTCGACATCAGGCCGTTGAGCAGCGGTTGCAGCCACGCGTGCTGCGGCGGCAGCGTCGGCAGCGGCTCGGTGATGTGGGAGAGCGCCACCGAGAATGCGTCCGGCGCCTCGTAAGGCGGCTTACCGGTCAGCATCTCGTAGAGCATCACGCCGAGGCTGTAGAGGTCGGAACGGCCGTCGACGGGCTCACCGCGCGCCTGCTCGGGGCTCATGTAGTCCGGTGTGCCCACCGACATGCCGGCCATCGTCGAGCTCGTGCCGCCGTCCATCGCCTTGGCGATGCCGAAGTCCGCCAGCACGGCGCGGCCGTCCTTTCGGAACAGCACGTTGCCGGGCTTGACGTCGCGGTGCACCACGCCCTTCTCATGCGCGTAGTCGAGGCCGTGCGCGATGTCGGACAGCACGTTCAGCGCCTCGCCCACCGACAGGCCCTCGTCGGTGATGCGCTCCTTCAGCGTGCCGCGCGGAATGAATTCCGCCGACAGGTAGTAGATGCCGTTGTGGACGCCGATGTCGTGGATGGTGACGACGTTCGGGTGCTGCAGCTTGGCGGTGAGCTTGCCCTCTTTCAGGAAACGCTCGGCGAACTCGGGGTTCGCGGCCAACGCCGGCGCCATCACCTTCAGCGCGACCTCGCGGTCGAGCGATTCCTGCACGGCGAGGAACACCGAGGCCATGCCGCCCTGCCCCAGCGTGCGCAGGATGCGATAGCCCGGGATGGCGAGATCGACCGCCTGCAGCAGCACCGTTGAATTCCTGCCTCGGTCTCCCAGAGCGCCTTGCCGCCGGCCTTCTTCGCGATCGCGGCCAGACGCGCGCGATGCGCGTCGACCTCGCCGGGCAGGATGCCCCGCCGCACCACGGGCGCCAAGGGGCGCAGCGCGGTTTCGACGCCGCGGCTCGCGGCGGCTTCGGCGGCCTCGGCACCGAGCGAGAACTCGCCCTGCCCCGAGGTCATCGTCAGGTACACCTCGGCGAGCAGCTCGGCGTCGAGCAGTGCGCCGTGCAGCGTGCGGTGGCCGTTGTCGACGCCGAGGCGCTTGCACAGGGCATCAAGCGAATGGCGCTGGCCGGGGAAGCGCTGCTTCGACAGCGCCAGGGTGTCGAGCACCCCGCTCGCGTGGTCATCGATGCGCCCGTACTGCGGGCCGAGCCGCGCGAGTTCGGCATTCAAGAAGCCGACGTCGAAGGCCGCGTTGTGGATGACGAGCTCCGCGCCGCGGATGAAGTCGAGGAACTCCGCTGCGACGTCGGCAAACAGCGGCTTGTCGCGCAGGAAATCCCACGTGAGGCCGGTGACTTCGGCCGCACCCGGCTCCATCTCGCGCTCGGGGTTGAGGTAGCGCTGGAAGTGGCGGCGCGTCGGACGGCGCTCGAGCAGCTCGACGCAGCCGATCTCGACGACGCGGTTGCCCCTCTCCCAGGACAGCCCGGTGGTCTCGGTGTCGAGGATGACCTGCCTCATGCCGCGGCTCCGTCGCGGAAGCGCTCGGCCTGCGCGCGCGCGAGGGCATCCACGCGCTCGTTGTCGGGGTGGCCGTTGTGGCCCTTCACCCACTGCCACTGCATGCGGTGCTTCGCGGCCGCGGTGTCGAGCCGCTGCCAGAGGTCCTGGTTCTTCACCGCGCCGCCGCCGGCGGTTTTCCAGCCCTTGCGCTTCCAGCCAGGCATCCATTCGCTGATGCCCTGCAGCACGTACTTCGAATCGCTGTGCAGCACGACCGTGCACGGCTCCTTGAGGGCCTCAAGCGCGGCGATCGCGCCCATCAGCTCCATCCGGTTGTTGGTGGTCTGCGCTTCGCCGCCAGCCAGCTCGCGCTCGGTGCCGTTGAAGCGCAACAGGGCCCCCCAGCCACCCGGGCCCGGGTTGCCGAGGCAGGCGCCGTCGGTATGGATCTCGATGGATTTCATCCTGCGGATGATACGGGCGCCCCTCAGGACGCTGGTACCCCGGGGCTGGCGCGCCAAGCCGCCGGCACGCGCCGCAGCGGCGTCAGCCCGGCGTCGCGTCGCGCGGCCAGCACGGCCCAGGCGACCCGCCCAAGCTCCACGCGAACGGCGCCCGGCGAGACCTCGAGGCCGCCCGGCGTCCAACGCGGGCCTAGCGTGCGCTGCCCGAGTACCTCGAGCCCCTCGGCGCGAAGCGCCGCCGCCACCCGCGAGCGCGGCAACGCCCGCACGCCATGCCGCGCCCAGCGAAACCGGGTCAGGGCCCAAGGGTTCAGGCCGAACACCAGCAGCCGGCCTTCGGGGCGCAGCACCCGGGCGCACTCGGAAATCAGTCGCTCCGGCGCGGGCACGGTCTCCAGCACGAAGCGCAGATCGATGCGACTGACGGCGGCGGTCGCGAGCGGCAGGGCATGCAGGTCGGCCCGCCAGGCGCCCTGCCAGCGGCCGCGATCCGGGGCCAGCGACCAGGCCTCGGCGAAGCAGCCCGCCGGCGCCGGTACCGGCCATGCGAGATCGGGCAGCAGGCGCAGCCAGACCTGGCCGCTGGCGCCCTCCGAACCACGCTCCATCCACGCCGACTGGGCGTCCAACAGCAGCTGCCGCGCGATCGGCTGGGCCAGCCAGGCCTGCAGGGCCTCGGCTTGACGGGGAAGTTGAAGGGCCGGCATGGTCGCGATTGTGCGGCAAAGGGCCGCGTTGTCGATGGCACGCCTGTGACCCCTCCGCCCTGCCCGATCGACCCATGATCCGCCGCACCCTCGTCGTCCTGAGCCTCGCTGCGCTCGTCGTCGGTTGTGCCACAGCCCCGGCGCCGGCACCCACACCGGCGTCGACGCCCGCGCCGACCGAAGCCGCGGACGAACCGAATGAACCGGTCCATGTCGCCCCGCAGGCGGCGGCTCCCCCGCCACCCGCCGCGACCGAACCGGTCGAAGGCGCGGTCGCGGCGCCTCCGGCACGCATCTCGAGCGGGAAGGTGCTGTTCGAACGGCTCGC
>JBOFQO010000373.1:0-5974 GCA_051660925.1 Silanimonas sp.
CGGCGAGGCGGCGACCGAGGAGGGCGACTATGCGCCCTTCGAGGCGTTCGAACCGGCGGGCGGCTCGTCGACGCCCGAAGCGCCGATCTACCGCGATCGCATCATCGCGCCGGATCGTCTGGAGCCCCTTCCGCCCGACGGCGATGACGAGGCGACGCTCGCCGGACCGCCGCGCGCTTTCCATGTGGAGGCGATCGCCCAGCAGACGCGCTTTGCCGGCGAGAAGAGCACGGAGTTCGGCACCGGCTTCGGCGGCTTCTGGGATTCCGGCGACTGGGGAACGATCAGCGCCGAGGCGGTGGTGTTCAGCAGCGACCGCGAGCGCGAGGGCGAGCGCCGACTGCGTGGCACCGGCACGCTGTGGCAGCGCGGCCTCGCGATGCCTGGCGGTTGGTTGGTGGCGAACGGCCTGGGTGTATTGAACACCCCGATGCCCGCCCTGATCCGCGATCAGTACCGCTTCATCCTGCCGAGCGTGCCCATGCTTGGGGCGACGACGGAATGGCAGCGGCCCGACCGCGGGCTGACCCTGCAGGCTGGCATCGGTCGCGGCGGCAGTTTCGATGGTGCGCTGCTGAACGGCTTCACCTCCGGCGACGGGTCGGTATTCACCGGGGCGGCGCAGTGGCGC
Source organism: Silanimonas sp. (assembly GCA_051660925.1). Taxonomy (GTDB): domain Bacteria; phylum Pseudomonadota; class Gammaproteobacteria; order Xanthomonadales; family Xanthomonadaceae; genus Silanimonas. Next base: position 632 of record JBOFQO010000373.1, read on the forward strand.
TGGGCGCCGGGTCTCGACGGCGCGATCGATCTCCTTTTCACGGACGGGCGCATCGTGCCGGACGACCAGGGATTGCCGGAGTTTCAGAACGGACGCGTCCGAGCGCTCGTGTCCGGCAACCGCTGGAGCGGCGCGCGCGACAGCGTCCAGCTGAACCTGCTCGCCAGCGACGACGGTGAACGGAACGCTGTCGGCGGTTGGCTCGATGCGCGCAGCCAGCGCGGCAGCGTCGCTCATCGCTACGGCGTCTTCCACCTTCCACCCGGCTTGGCCTGGGGCGCATGGCCGATCAACAACGATGTCCGCGGCGGCTACTACGGCTTCGACTTCAGCCGCGCGCGCTGGAGTTGGAACGCCTCGATCGATCGCATCGACTCGATCTCCGGCAGCGGCTTCGATGGATGGTTCGGCAGCAGCTTCTTGCGCTACCAGGCCAGCCCGCGCCTGGGCTATGGCGGCAGCCTGAGTGCCCGACGGAGCGGGCGTGACGGCAGCGTCGACCGCGCGGAGGCGCTGCAGGTCTTCGTCGACCGCGCTTGGGGCCTTGGCCAGACGCGGTTGCAGTACGACCGCGCGCAAAGCCGCTTCGCGCCCGAGAGCTGGCAGGTACAGGTCGACCCTGCCCTGCGGCTGCGCGAGGGTGCGCGACTCTCGGTGACGGCGGGCTGGGGCGAACTCGCGGAGGACGGTGCCGACCCGGCGCCGACGATCGCCCTCGGCGCCTACGGCGGCTTCGACCTGACGGACACGTTCTCGCTCGACGGCGGCGTGCGCTGGCGGCGCGGCGACGGTGACACTGACGACGCAACGCGGAGCACCGACATCAACCTCGGCTGGCGCTGGCAGCTCGCGTCACGCTGGCTGCTGAGCGGCTACGTCATCGAGAGCCGCGGTGAGCGGCGATCGCCCTTCATCCTCGATCCGATCACCAATGTGCCGGCGTTCGACACGCTTCCCAACGACCGGTCGGTGTTCGTGACCCTGCGCTACGACTTCAGCGCTGGGCGCTCGCGCGGCGTGCTGGGCGGGCCGCCCAACGCCGCCACCGGCAACGTCGTCGGCACGATCTTCCTCGACGAGACCCGCGACGGCGTTCGCGGGGCCAACGAGGCGTTGGCCGCGAACATCACCGTGGTGCTCGACGGACGCTTCACCGCGCGCACCGATGCGCAGGGACGCTTCCGCTTCGAGCGCGTGGCAGTGGGTACTCACGCGATCGAGGTCGTGTCCGACAACCTGCCCCTGGCTTGGATCGTTGATGAGGACCAGGCCCGGCGCGACGTGCTGGTGGACGTGCGCCGGGACGCTGTCATCGAGATCGGCGCGGTGCGGCAGCGCTGAGCCCAGCGGTCGCGCCTCCATGGCATCGTCGCCCGGATCGCGATCGGCACTTGCGTGATCAGGCCTCGTAGCGCACGTGGACGACGATGAACCGTGCCGGTCCGCTCGGTAGCGTGGCCTCGAATTCGTCGTCGATACGCTTCTTCAGCGCCGCGCGGGCCAGCGGTGAGTCGATGCTGATCCAGCCTTTCGCCGCGTCGATCTCGTCCGGGCCAACGATGCGGTAGGCGTGCTCGGTGCCGGTGTCCTCACGTTCCACGGTCAGCCAAGCGCCGAAGAACACCGCCTGCGGATCGGCAGGCCGGCCGTCGACGACCTTCAGCGCCTCGATGCGCTTCGAGAGGTAACGCACGCGTCGGTCGATCTCGCCGAGCTGCTTTTTGCGATACGTGTACTCGGCATTCTCGGAACGGTCGCCCTCGGCCGCGGCGGCGGCCAGCGCCTTGACCACCTCGGGGCGTCGCCGTCGCCAGAGCTCGTCGAGCTCCGCCTTCAGCCGCTCGAAGCCCTCGCGCGTGATCAGCGCGGTCGAGGGCCCCTGCGGCGCGCGCCAGCGCGGCATCAGCGGCTGCGGCCGCCGATCAGGCCGCCGAGAAGCCCGCGCAGCAATGAGCGGCCGAGTTGGTTGCCGACGGTGCGCGCGGCGGACTTGGTCATCGCCTCCACCGCGCCCTGGCGACGGCCGCTGCCCCACAGGAAGTCGTTGAGGCGGCTTTTCGGCTCGGCGGGCGCCTGGCCCGGCGCCGGTGCGTTCGGCGACGGGTCGCTGCCGGGCGCGGCGGCCCCGGTTCCCGTGGGTGCGGCTCGGCGTTCGAGCATCTCGGCCGCGGAATCGCGATCCACGGCCGTGTCGTATGTGCCCGCCAAGCCGCTTTGAGCGCGCAGCGCGGCACGTTCGTCGGGTGTGATCGCGCCGAGGCGGCAGCCCGGCGGCGCCATCACGGTGCGCTCGCCCATCGAGGGCTGGCCGCCCCCCTGCAGCGTCGACACCAGCGCCTCGCCGACGCCGAGTTCCGAGATCACGCGTGCCGTGTCGAGCTTCGGGTTCGCTACGAAGGTTTCCGCCGCGACGCGCACGGCCTTTTGGTCGCGCGGCGTGAAGGCGCGCAGCGCGTGTTGGATGCGGTGGCCGAGTTGCGCGAGGATGACGTCCGGGATGTCGCTCGGGCTCTGGGTGCAGAAGTACACGCCGACGCCCTTTGAGCGGATCAACCGAACCACTTGTTCGATCCGCTGCTGCAGCGAAGGCGGGCAGTCGGCGAACAGCAGGTGCGCTTCGTCGAACACGAAGACCAGCTTCGGCTTCTCGACATCGCCCACCTCCGGCAGCGTCTCGAACAGCTCGGAGAGCAGCCATAGCAGGAAGCTCGCGTACAGGCGCGGCTTCAGCACCAGCGTTTCAGCGGCGATCACATTCACCGTACCGCGGCCGTCGCCTGCCGTGCGCATCAGGTCGCCGAGCTGCAGGGCCGGCTCGCCGAGCAGGCTGCGCGCGCCCTCCTGCTCGAACTTCAGCAGCGCGCGCGACAGTGCGGCAAGGCTCTGCGGTGAAACCAGGCCGTAGGTTTTCGAAACCACGTCGCGGTTCTCGCCGATGAAGCCGAGCAAAGCCCGCAGGTCGTCCATGTCGAGCAACAGCAGGCCTTCGGCGTCCGCCAGCGCGAAGGCGATGTCGAGCACTCCGCTTTGGGCCTCGGACAGTTCGAGGATCCGCGAGAGCAGGGTCGGGCCGATTTCGCTCACCGTCGTCCGCAGCGGGTGGCCGTTCGCGCCGAACAGGTCCCAGAACGCGACGGGCAGGGCTGCGAAGCCGAACTCGGCCAGCTTCAGCGCCTCCAGCCGCGCCTGCAGCTTCGGGTTCATCGCACCGGCCATGCCCAGCCCAGCGACATCGCCCTTCACATCGGCGATCACCACGGGCACGCCGGCCTTCGCGAAACCCTCGACGAGGCGGAGGATCGACACCGTCTTGCCGGTGCCGGTGGCGCCGGCGACGAGGCCGTGGCGATTGCCGAACTTCAGCGGCAGGGTGATGGGGCGGTCTTCGGCGAAGCCGAGCAGGAGGGCGTCGTTGGCGATGGCGGTCACGGTTCAGGTCCCGGGGAAGGCGTACCGAGTGTAAACGCGCGGATTCAACCGTTGAGCAGGGGGCAGGGCGCCGGTACGCTGCGACTCCGCGCTATTGCCGTGCCCTGCGAGTGTCCATGCGTCGTTCCCTGCGTTCCGTTCTTCTGCTTCCGTCCATGGTGGTGGGCCTGTTCGTCGTCGCTACTCCGGCGTTCGCCGCCCCCACTGCCGCCGACCCGGGCGCCGAGGCCGAGCAGGAATCGCTGTATGCCGATTTCGAAGCGGCGGCGAAGGCCTATCGCGACGGTGTCGCGCAGGCGGCCGCCGGTGAGCGTCGCGCGGGTAAGCGTGCGGCGCAGCGGGCGATGGACCGGATGTTCGATCTTTCCGCGCGCTGCGAGCGCACCGAGGGCTGCGACGGTGTGCGCCTGATGGCGCGCTTCGACGCCCTGCTGGGTGCCGGCACGCGCGTGGCCGGCGAGGGCAGCACCGGTAGCGATGCGGAAGCGGCCCCGGATGCCGGTAGGACCGGCACCAGCCTGGCGTCGTCGTCGGATTCGCCCGTCATCACCGCGTTTCCGAACGCTGCCGAAACGCTCAACCAGCTCAACGGCCGCGATCTCCGCGAGCTCATCGTCCAGAACGAAGCCGTGCGCGCGGCGATGGCGGAGTGGCTCACGGCACTGAGACCGCAGTTGATCAATGCGCACGAGCAGTACCAGTACATGCGCTTCCTGATGTGGCCGGAGTACGAGCGCGCCGGGCTTCCGGAAGCGCTGCTGTTCGCGATCATGGCGCGCGAGTCGGGTGGCCGCGTGCATGCGATCTCGCCTGCGGGCGCCGCCGGCCTGATGCAGTTCATGCCGGCCACCGGGCGCCGCTTCGGCCTCGGCTGGCAGGACGGCTACGACACTCGCTTCGAGCCGCAGCTGGCGTCGCGCGCCAGCACGCAGTACCTCAACGAGCGCTTCGCCGAGCTTGGCCACAACCTCGAGCTGGCGCTGGCCGCATACAACGGCGGCGAGGGCCGCATCGGCCGCCTGGCGCGTGCGAATCCCGGCAAGTCGTTCTGGGACCCGGCGGTCTACAACGCGCTGCCGAAGGAGACGCGCGACTACGTGCCTTACATCCTCTCGGCGGCGTGGCTGTTCCTGCACCCGGAGGAGTACGGCCTCGAGTTCCCGTCGGTGAACGGTGCCGCCACGGTGCTGGCCCTGAAGCAGCCGGCGTCGATCAATCAGCTCACCATCTGCCTCGGCAATGGCGAGTCGCGCTACGGCTACTTCCGTGCGCTGCGCAACCTCAACCCGCGCTGGCTGCCGGAGGCGGTACTGCCGGCCGGCACCGAGCTGCGCGTGCCGGTGGCGGTGATGCCGCTGTACGACGCCGGCTGCGTGAGCGGCGCGCGCGCCGAGCAGGCGTTGGCGCTGGTGAGCGCGCGCAAGCCGGAGGTCGACCCCGCGCCGGCCGCTGTGCGCGTCGCCGCCAGCGGCGGCAGTCGCTACACCGTGCGCCGCGGCGACACGCTCAGTGCGATCGCGCGCCGCCACGGCTGCAATGCGCAATCCGTTGCGCGTGCGAATGGCCTGCGTTCGCCCTACGCGCTGCGCCCCGGCCAGCGCCTCAGCCTCAGCGGCTGTCGCGGCTGAACCGCGTGCGCCGCGCCCCCGCCCTCGCGGTGATCGGCGCCGTGGCGCTCCTGGCGGCCTCGCCGGCGGACGCCCTGCGCTGCGGCTCGCGCGTCGTCGATCGCGGCGCGCTCGACGTGCAGGTGCTGTCGCGCTGTGGCGATCCCTACTGGCGCACGCCGCGCGGCGAGTTCTTCATCCGCGGCGAAGGCGGGCCCGTCGAACAGCGCTTTGAGCGCCGCATCGAGGACTGGTACTACAACTTCGGCCCCAGCCGGCTGGTGGTGCGCCTGCGCTTCATCGACGG
>JBOFQO010000374.1:0-19354 GCA_051660925.1 Silanimonas sp.
TATCGACTGAGCCCGCTCGGCGCGACGGTTTGCCAAGCGTGGCATCAGCCCTCACCCTTGCCGGCGCACACCGCCCGCCAAGGACGCTTCGCCATGCCGCATTCGTTGCCTTCGCTGTTCCGTTTCGCCGCCGTCGCGACGCTGCTGGCGACGCCCGTCGCGGCCCTGCCTTCGGGCACGGCGAAGGTCGATTCCGCCGCCGCATCATCGGCCGCGACGACCATGGTGGCGTCGACGACGTCGGTGTCGAACAGCCGGCACTTCGAGAGTGCCGACCTGTTCGCGCTGGAAACCGCCGGCGACGCGCAGATTTCGCCCGACGGCCGGCGCATCGTTTACGTGCGCACGCGCTACGACGTGATGACCGACAAGCCGGTGGCGAACCTGTGGCTCGTTGACGTGGACAGCGGCGCGCATCGCCCGCTGCGTTCCGACGGCGACAGCCACCGCTCGCCGCGCTGGTCGCCGGACGGCACGCGCATCGCCTTTGTCTCGACGAGCGAGGGCAAGCCGCAACTCTTCGTGCGCTGGATGGACGGTGGCCAGACCGCACGCGTGACCGACCTCGTCGAAGCGCCGGGCGACATCACTTGGTCGCCGGACGGCACGCAGATCGCGTTCACCGCGTTTGTGCCGTCCGAACCGGCGACGCTGGCCACGCCGCCCGCCAAGCCCGAGGGCGCGGAGTGGGCGGAACCGGTGACGGTCGTCGACCGCGCGGTGTTCCGGGTGGACGGCGAGGGCTACCTGCGCAGCGGTCGTACCCACGTGTTCATCGTGCCCGCCGAGGGCGGCGCGCCGCGCGCGCTCACGTCGGGCGACGCCGACCACGGTGGCCCACTCGCCTTCGCACTCGATGGCCGCACGCTGTACGTCTCGGCCAATCGGCGCGCCGACATCGAGCAGGCCCCACTCGATTCCGAGATCCATGCGATCGACATCGCGACTGCCACGCTGACGACGCTGACGCGCCGCGACGGCCCCGATGCGCACCCCGCGGTCTCGCCGGACGGTCGGCGCATCGCCTACCTCGGCTTCGACGATCGGCGCGTGAGCCACCAGCACCACCGGCTCTACGTGATGGACGCCGACGGCGGCAACGTGCGCGATCTCAGTGGCGAGCACGACCTCGACTTCGAACAGCCCACGTGGTCGGTGGACGGCAAGCACCTCTACGTCGCCTACGACCAGCGCGGCGTGCGCAAGCTCGGCCGCATCGCGATGGACGGCACGCTCGATGTCATCACGTCGCCGCTCGGTCCGTCCGATGTTGGCCGGCCCTACACCGGCGGCGGTTTCTCGGTGTCGCGCAACGGCCACTTCGCCTTCGTCAAGGCGTCGACGTCGCGCCCCGGTGATCTCGCGGTCAGCGACGCGCGCGGCCGCACGCGCGTGCTCACGGCGATCAACGAAGACCTGTTCGCGCACAAGACGCTCGGCGCGGTGGAAGCGATCACCTGGACGTCGTCGCACGATGGCAAGGACATCGAAGGCTGGCTGGTGACGCCGCCGGATTTCGATCCGTCGAAGCGGTACCCGCTGCTGCTCGAGATCCACGGCGGTCCGCACACGGCCTACGGCCCGGTGTTCAGCGTCGAGGTGCAGCGCTACGCCGCCGCCGGCTACGTGGTGCTGTACGCCAACCCGCGCGGCAGCACGAGCTACGGCGAGGACTTCGCGAACAGCATCCATCTCGCCTATCCGGGCTTCGACTACGACGACCTGATGTCGGGTGTGGACGCGGTGATCGCGCGCGGCTTCATCGACACACGCAACTTGTTCGTCACCGGTGGCTCGGGCGGCGGCGTGCTCACCGCGTGGATCGTCGGCAAGACCGATCGCTTCCGCGCCGCCGTCGTGGCGAAACCCGTCATCAATTGGACGAGTTTCGTCCTGACGGCCGACATGACGCCGTACTTCCATCGCCACTGGTTCAAAGGCTTCCCGTGGGAGTCGCAGGCCGACTATTGGGCGCGCTCGCCGCTGTCGCTGGTGGGCAACGTGAAGACGCCGACCATGCTGCTGACCGGTGAAGCCGACTACCGCACCCCCATGGCCGAGACCGAGCAGTACTTCCAGGCCCTGCGCCTGCGCGGGGTGCCGACGGCGATGGTTCGGGTTCCTGAGGCGTCTCATGGTCTGACGGGACGCCCCAGCCAATTCATCGCCAAGATCGACAACATCCTGGCTTGGTTCGAGCGCCATCGGCTGCCGCCAGGGGAGTGAATCCAGTCAAAACAAGGGCTGTGGATAAATACTTCATGTAACACTTGAAGTATGGTGTAAGCGTTTGATCCGCCTAGCGAATTTGCCCGCAAAAAGTCATTGACACTCCCTAGATGCAGGCCTACCGTGGGTGCCTGAGGGAATTTCTGGTTTTTTGTGGGAGAAGGTGGGAATCCACCGACGGGCATGTTCCAAGGCGAGACGGCCATCACGATCGACGACAAGGGGCGGCTGGCGATTCCAGTCGCCTTCCGCGACGCCGTCGCGCGCGATTGCGGCAACCGTCTCGTGCTCACCTACAACCCGTTCGACCAGGGCTCGCTCTACCTCTACCCCGAGGCCGGCTGGCAGGCCGTGCGCGACCAGATCGTCGCGCTGTCGCCCTTCGTGCCCGAGCACCGCGTGCTGCAGCGCATGCTGGTCGGTGCGGCCACGCCGCTGGAGCCGGATTCCGCCGGCCGCGTGCTGCTGCCGCCCTCGATGCGCATGACCGCCGGTCTCGAGAAGAAGGCCGTGCTGATGGGCATGGGCGGGCGGCTGGAACTGTGGAGCGAGCAGGCGCATCTCGCGCTGATGCGGCAGACGATCGGGTCGGCGGGCGTCAGCGCAGCGATGCAGGACTTGCGGCTCTAGTCGCGATGGCCAGCGCGCCCATCGCACCGCCCTCGCAACATGTGCCGGTGCTCTGGTCGCCGGTGCTGGCGGGCCTCGCCGTCAAGCCGACGGGCACCTACCTCGACGGCACCTTCGGTCGCGGCGGCCACGCGCGCGGCGTGCTGGCGCAGCTCGGGCCCGACGGCCGCCTGCTGGTCATGGACAAGGACCCCGAAGCCATCAGCGAAGCGAACGCGCTCGCCGCCAGCGACGCCCGCGTGCGCGTGCGCCAGGCCAGCTTCGCGAGACTGGGCGAATGGAGCGAGACCGCGGGTGGGCTGGATGGCGTGCTGTTCGACCTCGGCGTGTCCTCGCCGCAGCTCGATGTTGCCGAGCGCGGCTTCAGCTTCCGCAACGACGGCCCGCTCGACATGCGTATGGACCCGACGCAGGGCATGAGCGCGGCGGATTTCGTCAATACCGCCGACGAGGCCGAGATCGCGCGCGTGCTGTGGGTGCACGGTGAGGAGCGCCAGAGCCGGCGCATCGCGAAAGCCATCGTGGCGCGCCGCGCCGAGCGCCTATTCGAGCGCACTGGCGACCTCGCCGACGTGATCGCGAAGCTCCTCGGCCGCGGCGACGGCCGGACGCACCCGGCGACGCGCAGCTTCCAGGGCATTCGCATCCACGTGAACGCCGAGCTCGACGACCTCGTCGCCGGGCTGGAAGCCGCCGAGCGCGCGCTGAAGGTCGGCGGGCGCCTCGCGGTGATCAGTTTCCACTCGCTCGAAGACCGCATCACCAAGCAGTTCATCAATGAACGTGCGAAGGCGCCACCGTCGAACCGTCGCGCTGTGGTCGAGGTCGCGTTTACGCCGCGTCTGCGCGACGTTGGTGGCGCCATCAAGGCCGATGAGGCCGAGCTGGCCGCCAACCCCCGCGCGCGCAGCGCGGTGCTGCGCGTGGCGGAGAAGCTCGCCAACGCCGAGGCGCGAGCATGAGCCTGCGCGCCTTCGTGCTCCTGCTGCTGCTCGGCCTGGTTGCCACCAGCGCGATCGCCGTCGTGCTGACGCGCCACCAGCACCGCGAGGCCTTCATCGCGCTGTCGAAGGCCGAAGGCGCGCGCGACGAGCTCAACATCGAGTTCGGGCGACTGCAGATCGAGCAGGCCACGTGGTCGGAAACCAACCGCATTGAGCAGATCGCGGTCACGAAGCTCGGGATGAAGTTCCCGGAAGGCGCCGACGTCGTGGTGGTACAGCCATGAGTCCGCGCCTGAAACCCAACACCTTCGATCCGCGCGGCCGGCTGCTGTTCGTCGCCGCGGTGCTCGGCGCCTGCGGCTTCACCATCGCCGCGCGCGCCGCGTGGCTGCAGCTGCTGAGCCCGGAGTTCTACCAGCAGCAGGGCGATGCGCGCTTCGTCCGCGACGTGCCGATCATGGCGTCGCGCGGCAGCATTCTCGATCGCAGCGGCGAGACGTTGGCCGCGTCGTCGCCGGTGGCCTCGGTGTGGGCGAACCCGAAGGAAACGCTGCAGCACCCGCAGCGCCTGGGCGAGCTGGCTACGGCATTGGGCTTGCCGCGCGTCGAGCTGGCGCGCCGCCTGCGCGAGCGCGCCGACAAGGAGTTCGTCTACTTGCGCCGGCACATGAACCCGGATGCCGCCGCTGCCGTGGTGGCCATGGGCATTCCCGGCGTGCACGAGCAGCGCGAGTTCCGGCGCTTCTACCCGCACGGTGAAGTGCTCGCGCACGTGCTCGGCACGACGAACATCGACGACCGCGGGCAGGAAGGCCTGGAGCTGGCCTTCGACCCATGGCTTACCGGCAAGCCGGGCGCGAAGCGCGTGATCCGCAACCGAGAAGGCCAGGTCATCGACGATGTCGACCTGCTGCGCCCGGCTGAACCGGGGCGCGACCTCGTGCTGTCGATCGATCGCCGCGTGCAGTACCTCGCCTACCGCGAACTGAAAGCAGCGCTCGCGCTGCACGGTGCGCGCAGCGGTTCGATCGTGGTGCTCGACATCCCGACCGGCGAAGTCATCGCCATGGTCAACCAGCCGAGCTACAACCCGAACGCCCGTGCGCCGGGGCAGGAGGCGGCGCGCCGCAACCGAGCGGTCACCGATCTTGTTGAGCCGGGCTCGGTCATTAAGACCTTTACCGTCGCCGCAGCGATGGAGAACGGCGCCGACCCGACGCGCCTGATCGACACCAATCCGGGTTTCTTCCCACTGCGCAAGCACACGATCCGCGACGTGCGCAATTTCGGCATGGTCGACATGTCGCGGTTGCTGCAGAAGAGCTCGAACATCGCCTCGACGAAGCTGGCGATGGAGATGAGCAACGAGCACTTCCACGATGTGCTCACCCGCTTTGGCTTCGCGCAGTCGACGAATTCCGGTTTCCCGGGCGAGGCCGGCGGCACGCTCGAAGCGCCGGGCGGCTGGGGCGACGTCGAGAAGGCCACGATCTCGTACGGCTACGGCCTGTCGGTCACGCCGCTGCAGGTGGCGCAGGGCTATGCCGCGCTCGGGAACGGCGGGCGCCTGCTGCCCCCGACCTTCGTACGTGGCGGCAACGTCGCGCAGGGCAACGGCCGACAGGTGATCGACCCGCAGATCGCACGCAGCGTGGTCGGCATGCTCGAGACCGTCGTCGCGCCGGGCGGCACCGCCACCACGGCGGCGGTCGCGGGCTATCGCGTCGCCGGCAAATCCGGCACCACGCGGCGCTCGGTGGCCGGCGGCTACGAAAGGCGCTACGTGTCGATGTTCGCCGGCATCGTGCCGGTGCGGCAGCCGCGCTTCGCGATGGTCGTCGCGATCCACGATCCGAGCGCCGGCGCCTACGACGGCGGCGCGGTCGCCGCGCCGCTGTTCCACAGCGTGATGGACGGCGCGCTGCGCCTGATGGACGTGCCCCCGGACAACGTGCGCGGCTGGTTCGCCACGGCGCCGCCGGCCGACGGGCAAGAGATTGGCACCGACGGACTCATCCCTCTAGACGCGCCACCGGCGGACGCAACCTCTGCAGGGCCCGCTGCGCCCGCCGGTACCGGGGTGCAGCCGTGAGCGCGCTTCGACTGCCCGACCTGCTTGCGGGGATCGTCGCGGTGCCGACGGCCCTCGATGTGGGGGTGATGCGCCTCGTCGCCGATAGCCGACGCGTCCGGTCGGGCGACGTCTTCGTCGCGCTGGCCGGGGCCAGCACCCACGGGCTGCGTCACGCCGTCGACGTGCTGGCGAAGGGCGCGGCGGCGATCCTCCATGACGGCGACCTACCCGCTGACCTGCGCCTCGACGACGCCGTTGCTGCGCGCGCCATCGCGGTGCCCGGCCTGCGCGCGCATCTGGGCGCGCTGGCGGACCGCGTCGCCGCGTCGCCCTCGGCGACGCTGCGCGTGGTCGGTGTGACCGGCACCAATGGCAAGACCTCGACCGTGCAGCTGATCGCGCAGGCGCTGGAGCACCTCGGCCTGCCCGCCGGCACGATCGGCACGCTCGGGGCCGGTCGCGTGGGCCGCATCGTCGAAGGCGAGCGCACGACGCCCGACGTGCTCAGCGTGCACGCTCTGCTGGCGCAGCTGCGCGACGACGGCGCGCGCGCGGTGGCCATGGAAGTCAGCTCGCACGCGCTCGACCAAGGCCGTGTCGATGGCGTGCGCTTCGAGGTGGCGGTGTTCTCGAACCTGACCCGCGACCACCTCGACTACCACGGCACGATGGACGCCTATGGCGAGGCTAAGGCCCGGCTGTTCGCCTGGCCGACGCTGCGGGGTGCCGTTATCAACATTGACGACGCCTTCGGCCGCACGTTGGCGGCGCGCCTGCCGGAGCGCCTGCGCTGGACGGTGTCTGCGGCCGGCGACACGACGGCCCGGCTGCGTGCCGACGGCCTCGCGCTGACCGCCGACGGCCTGCGCTTCGAGCTCGTTGAAGGCGCCCAACGTGCGGCCATCACCTCGTCGCTGCTCGGGCGCTTCAACGCCGACAACCTGCTGGCCGTGGCCGGTGCGCTGCGGGCGATGGGATTCGATTTCGAGACTGTCGCCGGCGTGCTGCCGAGCCTGGAGCCCGTGCACGGCCGCATGACGCGCCTCGGCGGCGGCACGAAGCCGCTGGTCGTCGTCGACTACGCCCACACGCCGGACGCGCTGCAGCAGGCGCTGGTCTCGTTGCGTGGCCACGTGCACGGCGCGCTGATCTGCGTGTTCGGCTGCGGCGGCGAGCGCGATCGCGGCAAGCGCCCGCAGATGGCGACGATTGCCGAAAGCCTCGCGGACCGCGTCATCGTCACCGACGACAACCCGCGCAGCGAGGACGGCGACGCCATCGTCGCCGACATCCTCAAGGGCTTCCGCGAGCCTGCGCGCCATGCCGTGCTGCGCGATCGCCGTGCGGCGATCCGCAGCGCGGTCGCCGCGGCCCGCGCCGGCGACGTGGTGCTGCTCGCCGGCAAGGGCCACGAGCCCTACCAGGAGATCGGTGGCGTGAAGTACGCCTTCGACGACGTCGATGAAGCGGGCGCCGCGTTGGAGGCCTGCGCATGAGGTCCGTGCGGCTGACCGACATTGCGCGCTGGACGGGCGGCCGATTGATCGGTGACGACCGCGCCATCGCTGCCGTGTCGACCGACACCCGCGCCATTGCGCCGGGGGCGCTATTCGTCGCGCTGCGCGGCGAGCGCTTCGACGCCCACGATTTCATCGCTCAAGCGGAGGCCTCCGGCGCCGCGGCGGTCATGGTGAGCCGGCCGGTCGACACCGCGCTGCCACAGGTGCACGTGGCCGACACGCAGGAGGCGCTCGGCGAACTCGCCGCGGGCCTGCACCAGGGTCGCCCGGCCGTGGTGCTGGCGTTGACCGGCAGCAACGGCAAGACGTCAGTGAAGACCCTGCTGCACGGCATCCTGTCGCGCGCCGGCCGCGCCTACGTCAATCCGGGCAACCTCAACAACGAGATCGGCCTGCCGCTGGCCGTCATCGGCGCGCCGGAAGACGCGCAGTTCGCCGTCTACGAGATGGGTGCCGGCAAGCCCGGCGACATCGCCTACCTGTGCAGCGTCGTCGCGCCGAACGTTGCGCTGGTGAACAACATCGCCGCTGCGCACATCGAACGCCTCGGCAGCCTGCACGGCATCGCCGAGACCAAGGGCGCGATCTACGAAGCGCTGCCCGACGATGGCATCGCCGTGGTGAACGCCGACGACGCCTTCGCGCCGTACTTCATGCAGCGCATCGGGCCGCGCCGCGTGCTGCGTTTCGGCCTCGAGCAGGACGCCGACGTCCGCGCCCGTGACGTCGTTCTCGACGCCGCCGGGAGCCGCTTCACGCTGCTGACGCCCGCGGGCCGCGCCGACGTGCGCCTGCCGCTGCCGGGCCGGCACGCGGTGTCGAACGCGCTCGCTGCGGCGGCCATGGCATTGGCCGCCGGCGCCGGATTCGACGCCGTGGTCGCGGGCCTTGAAGGCGCCGAGCCGGTGAAGGGCCGGCAGGTCGCGCACGCGCTGCCGAACGGCAACGTGCTCGTCGACGACAGCTACAACGCGAATCCGGGATCGCTCGCCGCGGCCATCGCTACCCTCGCAGGGGCCGGCGAATCCTGGCTGGTGCTCGGCGACATGCGCGAGCTCGGCCCCGACGGCCCGGCCCTGCACGCCGAAGCCGGCCGTCAGGCGCGCAGTGCCGGCCTCGCTCGCGTGTGGACCATCGGCGTGTTGGCCGCCGAAGCCAGCCGCGCCTACGGCGACGGCGGGCAGCACTTCGAATCGCGCGAGGCGCTGATCGCGGCGCTGCGCGAGGCACTGTTGCAGGCCGTCGGCGTGCGCTGCCTGGTGAAGGGGTCGCGCGGCAGCGCGATGGACGTGGTGGTCGCGGGCGTGCTGGCCGGGGAGGGTGCCGATGCTGCTTGAGTTGCTCCGCTGGCTGTTTCCCGGATTCGGCCTGTTCGAGTTCATCACCATGCGCGCGATCGTCGGCGCCGGCACGGCCCTGGCGCTGTCGCTGGCCATGGGGCCGTTCGTGATCGAGCGCCTGCGCGCGCTGAAGGGTGGCGGCCAGCCGATCCGCACGGACGGGCCGCAGAGCCACTTCAGCAAGGCCGGCACGCCGACCATGGGCGGCGCGCTGATCCTGCTCGCGGTCACGCTGTCGACGCTGCTGTGGTCCGATCTCTCGAACCGCTACGTCTGGATCACCCTCGGCGTGCTGCTGGCCTTCGCGCTGATCGGCTGGCTCGACGACTGGATCAAGATCGTCCGGCGCGACCCGAACGGCCTGAAGTCGCGACACAAGTACGCGTTGCAGTCGGTGTTCGGCCTGGTCGCTGCCGCGGCGCTGTTCGCCACCGCCGACCATCCGTCGAACACCACGCTCTACCTGCCGCTGCTCAAGAACTTCGCGTTGCCGTTGGGTGCGATGTTCGTTGTCGTCGCCTATTTCTGGATCGTCGGCTTCTCGAACGCGGTGAACCTCACCGATGGCCTCGACGGCTTGGCGATCATGCCGGTGGTGCTGACCGCCGGCGTGCTAGCGGTCTTCGCCTACGCGTCGGGCAACGCGGTGTTCTCCGAATACCTCGGCATCCCGCGCATCCCCGGCGCCGGCGAGCTCGCCATCCTGTGCGCGGCGATCGGCGGCGCGGGCTTGGGCTTCCTCTGGTTCAACACCTATCCGGCGATGGTGTTCATGGGCGACGTCGGCGCGCTGGCGCTGGGCGCCGCGCTCGGCTGCATCGCCATCATCGTCCGGCAGGAGATCGTGCTGGTGATCGTCGGCGGCATCTTCGTCATCGAGACGTTGTCGGTGATGGCTCAGGTCACCTCGTTCAAGCTCACCGGCCGGCGCATCTTCCGGATGGCGCCCATCCATCACCACTTCGAACTGAAGGGCTGGCCCGAGCCGCGCGTCATCGTGCGCTTTTGGATCATCTCGGTGATGCTCGCCCTCGTCGCGCTGGCGACGTTGAAGGTGCGCTGATGACGCTGGCCAAGCCCATCGACGTCCCGACCCAGGCCACGCGCCTCGACGCCATCGAGGGCCGCTACGACCGCTGGCTGCTCGGCGCCATCCTGTCGCTGGCCGTGCTCGGCATCGTTATGGTCACCTCGGCCTCGCTGGGCCTCGCCGACGTCATGGAGGTCGGCGAGTTCTACTTCGTGCAGCGCCACCTGTTCGCGCTGGCGCTGGGCGGCACGCTGGCCTGGGTGGCGATGAACCTCGAGCTGAAGGTCGTCGAGCGCTACCAGCACCTCGCGCTGCTGGCCTGCTTCGTCGCCCTGGCGCTGGTCTTCGTCCCGGGCTTCGGCGTGCGCGTCAACGGCGCCAAGCGCTGGCTGAACTTCGTAGTGCTGAACTTCCAGGCTGTCGAGGCCGTGAAGCTGCTGATGATCGTCTGGATGGCGAGCTACCTCGCGCGCCGCAAGGACGAGATCGCGGTGCGTTGGGACAGCCTGATCAAGCCGCTCGGCGTGGTGCTGCTGCTGGTGCTGATGCTGCTGGCGCAGCCGGACTTCGGCTCGTCGGCGCTGCTCCTCGCGATTGCCGGCGGCATGATCTTCCTCGGCGGTGCGTCGCTCAACAAGCTGATGCTGATGGGCGCGCCGCTGGTGATCGGCTTCATCGGCATCGCTGTGCTTGAGCCCTACCGCCTCGCGCGCATCACCAGCTTCCGCGAGCCTTTCCAGGACCCGTTCGGCGGCGGCTACCAGCTCGTGCAGGCGCTGATCGCCATCGGCCGTGGCGAATGGACGGGCGTCGGCCTCGGCGCGTCGGTGCAGAAACTGCAGGCCTTCCCGGAGGTGCACACCGACTTCATCTTCTCGGTGCTCGCCGAAGAGCTCGGCTTCCTCGGCGTCTGCGCCGTACTGGCGCTGTTCGGCGTGCTGCTGTGGCGTGCGTTCTCGATCGGCCTGCGCTGCATGGCCCTGCGCCGCCAGTTCGCCGGCCTCGTTGCGTTCGGGATCGGCCTGTCGGTGGGCATCCAGGCGACGGTCTCGATCGGCGTCAACCTCGGCCTGCTGCCGACCAAAGGCCTGACCCTGCCGCTGATCAGCTCCGGCGGTTCGAGCGTGATGATGACCTGCGCGATGCTCGGCGTGCTGCTGCGCGTCAGCTACGAACTGGATCGTTCGGAGCGCCAGGTGCAGCGCGCCCGCGGCGAGCTGCGCGGCATCGACGAGCCCGGCGACACCGTGCTTCCGGCGGCGCTGGTCGCGGCCCAGGCGGCGGCGGTTCGCGCGAAGCCGGCGGCATTGGCCGCGGCGCCGTCGCGTGGCACGTCGCGCATCGAGCCGGTGATCGGAGGCCCGCGATGAGCGCGCCGCGCTTCACCGTCATGGCTGGCGGCACGGGTGGCCACATCTTCCCGGCACTCGCCGTCGCGCGCGTATTGCGCGAGCGCGGCGCCGACGTGCGCTGGATGGGTTCCGTGGGTGGTATGGAAGAACGCCTCGTGCCGCAGGGTGGTTTCAGCATGGACGCCATCCGCATCGGTGCACTGCGCGGCAAGGGTCCGCTCGCCGCGCTGGCCGCGCCGCTGAACGTCACCCGCGCGGTGCTGCAGGCGCGCGCGCTGCTGCGCACGCAGAAGCCCGACGCGGTGCTCGCCTTCGGCGGCTTCGCCAGCGGGCCGGGAGGGCTTGCCGCGCGCACGCTCGGCCTGCCGCTGATCGTTCACGAACAGAACCGCGCCCCGGGCCTCACCAATCGCGTGCTGGCGCGCTTCGCCCGCAAGGTGCTCACCGGGTTCCCCGGCGCCTTCCCCGCGCCGGCGGAAGCGGTCGGCAACCCGGTGCGCGAGACGATCGCCGCGCTGCCCGAACCGACGCGACGCCTGCAGGGCCGCAGCGGTGCGATCCGCGTGCTCGTGCTCGGCGGCAGCCAGGGCGCGCGCGGCCTCAACCTCGCGGTGCCGAAGGCGCTGGCCGGCTGGATGAACCTCGAGATCCGCCACCAGTGCGGCGAGAAGCTCGTCGACGAGGCGCGCGCGGCCTATGCCGTGTCGAAGCTGCATGCGCAGATCGAGCCCTTCATCACCGACATGGCCGAGGCCTACGGTTGGGCCGACCTGGTGATCAGCCGTGCCGGCGCCTCGACGCTCGCCGAGCTGTGCGCGGCCGGCGTGGCCAGCGTGCTGGTGCCCTTCCCCGGCGCCGTCGACGACCACCAGGCGCGCAACGCCGAATACCTTGCCGAAGGCGGCGCGGCCCTGTGGCTGCGCCAGACCGACAGGCTCGCGGCGGACCTCGCCGACCTCCTGAAACCCCTGCTCGGCGACCGCCGCCGCCTGCTCGACATGGCCTGCGCCGCGCGCGAACTGGCCCTGCCGGACGCGGCCGAGCGCGTCGCCGACATCGCTTACGAGGAAGCCCACGCATGATGCGCGGACGCCTGAAGAACTCCGGAGACCTCGCCCGCGTCTTCAACCGCGTGCACTTCGTCGGCATCGGCGGCGTGGGCATGAGCGGCATCGCGGAAGTGATGCTGACGCTCGGCTACGCCGTCTCCGGCTCCGATGCCGCCGACAACGCCACCACGCAGCGCCTGGCGAAGCTCGGCGCCTCGATCCACCGCGGCCATCGCGCCGAGCACGTCGGCGACGTCGACGCGCTGGTGGTGTCGAGCGCCATTAAGCCGGACAACCCGGAGCTGATCGAAGCCCGCGCGCGCCGCATCCCGGTGGTGCCGCGCGCCGAGATGCTGGCCGAGCTGATGCGCTTCAAGCGCGGCATCGCGATCGCCGGCACGCATGGCAAGACGACCACCACCTCGCTGGTCGCCAGCGTGCTCAGCGAAGGCGGGCTCGACCCGACCTTCGTGATCGGCGGCAAGCTGCTCTCCGCCGGTGCCAACGCGCGCCTTGGCGGCAGCGAATGGCTGGTGGCCGAGGCCGACGAGAGCGACGGCAGCTTCCTGCGGCTCAACCCGCTGGTGTCGGTCGTCACCAACATTGACGCCGACCACCTTGAGAACTACGGCGGCGATTTCGAGCGCGTCAAGCAGGCCTTCGACGAGTTCCTGCACCGCCTGCCGTTCTACGGCCTCGCGGTGCTGTGCATCGACGACCCGGAAGTGGCGATGCTCGCCGGCAAGACACCGCGCCACGTGGTCCGCTACGGCTTCGCGCAGAGCGCCGACGTGCGCGCCAGCGAGGTGTCGCAGAAGGGCCAGCAGATGCACTTCCTGCTGCACCTGCCGGGCGAGGCGCCGGTGCCGATGGCGCTGAACCTGCCGGGCCGCCACAACGTGCAGAACGCGCTCGCCGCTGCGGCCATTGGCTGGCAGCTCGGCGTCGGCGCCGAGGCGATCGCGCGCGCATTGGCGAAGTTCGAGGGCGTGGGCCGGCGCTTCAACCTGAAGGGTGAGCTGGCCCTGCCGAACGGCGGCAGCGCGCTGCTGGTCGACGACTACGGCCACCATCCGGCCGAGCTCGCCGCGGTGTTCGCGGCGGCCCGCGGCGGTTGGCCGGAGCGCCGCCTCGTCGCCTGTTTCCAGCCGCACCGCTACAGCCGCACGCGCGACCTGTTCGACGACTTTGCCAAGGTGCTCAGTGAGGTCGATGGCCTCGTGCTCTGCGACGTGTACCCGGCCGGCGAAGCGCCGATCCCGAACGCCGATGCGAAATCCCTGGCCCGCGCGATCCGCACGCGCGGCCGCGTCGATCCGGTGCTGGCCGGCGTGGCGAAGGAGCTGCCCGACGTCCTCGGCGATGTGCTGCAGCCCGACGATCTGGTGATCCTGCTCGGCGCCGGCGACATCGGCGCGGTGGCGCAGCAGCTCGCCGAGCGCGGCCTCCCGCCGCGTGGCGGCACGGAGCCCGACGCATGAGCCTCGACGCCCGCGCCGCCATCGAGGCCCTGAAGGTGCGCATCGCTGCGATCGCGCCGTCGCGCTTCGGCCGCGTCGCTGTGCTGATGGGCGGCGAATCGGCCGAACGCGAGGTCTCGCTGAACTCCGGCGCCAACGTGCTTGAGGCGCTGCGCGCGCGCGGGGTCGACGCGCACGGCGTCGACGGGCTGGGTTCGCTGTTGGCCACCCTCGGGCGCGGGGACCGGTTCGACCGCGTCTTCAATATTCTGCACGGCGGCGTCGGCGAGAACGGCGTGCTGCAGGGTGCGCTCGAAGCGCTCGGTCTGCCCTACACCGGCCCCGGCGTGCTCGGCAGCGCGCTCACCATGGACAAGATCCGCACCAAGCAGGTGTGGATGGCCGAAGGCCTGCCCACCGCGCGCTTCGTGCGCATCGCGCCGGGTGCCGACCTCGCCACGGCTGTCCGCGACCTCGGCCTGCCGGTCTTCGTGAAGCCCTCGACCGAAGGCTCCAGCGTCGGTGTGTTCCGCATCGTCTCCGAAGCCGATCTCACGCCGGCGATTGAGTTCGGGCGTACGTACAACGGGGAGCTTCTCGCCGAGCAGATGATCACTGGCGGCGAGTACACCGTCGGCATTCTCGACGACGTTGCACTGCCCTCAGTACGCATCGTCCCGCCCGGCGACTGGTACGACTACCACGCGAAGTACATCAGCGACGACACGCAGTACCACTGCCCGGGCCTCGACGGCGACGACGAAACGGCGATCCGCGCGCTGGCCTTAGCCGGCTTCCGTGCCGCTGGCGGCACCGGCTGGGGTCGCGTCGATGTGATGCGCCACGCCGATGGCCGCTTCCTTCTGATGGAGATCAACACCGCGCCGGGCATGACCAGCCACTCGCTGGTGCCGAAGGCCGCGCGCGCCCTGGGTCTGGGCTTCGAAGACCTCTGCCTCGCCATTCTCGCTCAGACCCTGGAGGCGCGACGCGCATGACCCAGGTGTGGCGCCTGCTCGGCTGGACCTTCGCGCTGTTGCTGCTGGCGATGCCGGTGATCGCCGTCGTGAACGGCTGGATCGGCGGCGAACGCTGGCCGATCCGCACGCTGGCCCTGCAGGCCCCGCTCAAGCTGGTCGACGAGGCCACCCTGCATTCGACGATTGCGCCGATGGCGCAGGGCGGCTTCTTCGCCGTCGATCCGGTCGCGATCCGCGAAGCCGTGGCCGCGCTGCCCTGGGTCGATCGTGTCGATGTGCGCAAGCGCTGGCCGGACCGCCTCGAAGTTCGGCTGACCGAGCTCCGCCCCTACGCGCACTGGGGCGACGATCGCCTGCTCTCCGATGACGGCCGATTGTTCGCGCTGCCCGAGGGTCTCACCACGCCGCTGCCGCGCTTCGACGCTGCCGACGGCCGCGTTGACGACGTCATCGCCTTCCATCGCGACGCGCGCCCGGTGCTGGTCCGCGTGGGCAGCGACATCCGCGCTCTGCAGCTCTCGGCGCGCGGCGGCTGGTCGCTCACCACCGTCGATGGCATTCACGTCGAACTCGGCCGCCATGACGCGCTGCCGCGCCTGTCGCGCTTCGCCCGACTGCTGCCGATGCTCGGTCGCGACCCGGCCGGCCGCGTGCTGCAGCGCGCCGACCTCCGCTACACCAACGGTTTCGCCCTCACCTGGGGCGAGCCTGCCGCGGCCCCCGCCGCGCCTTCCGTATCGAGCAACGCATGAATCGCAAGAGCGACAAATCCCTGATCGTCGGCCTCGACATCGGCACCTCCAAGGTGACCGCACTCGTCGGCGAATACGCCCCGGACCAGCCGATCGAAGTGATTGGCATTGGTTCGCACGAATCGCGCGGCATGCGCCGCGGCGTCGTCGTCGACATCGAATCGACGGTGCAGTCGATTCAGCGCGCCATCGAGGAAGCCGACATCATGGCCGGCTGCGAGATTCGCTCGGTCTATGCCTCGATCGCCGGCAGCCACATCCAGTGCCGCAACTCCAACGGCGTGGTGCCGATCGCCTCCGGCGAAGTCAGCTACGCCGACCTCGACCGCGTGCTCGAAGCCGCGCGCGCCGTGGCGGTGCCGGCCGACCAGCGAATCCTCCATGCCATCCCGCAGGAGTACATCGTCGACGGCTCACAGGAAGGCATCCGCAATCCGGTGGGCATGTCTGGCGTGCGCCTCGAGGTCCGCGCGCATCTGATCACCGGCGCCACCGCCGCGGCGGCCAACATCAGCAAGTGCATCCAGCGCTGCGGCCTCTCCGTCGACGACCTGATCCTCTCGTCGCTGGCCTCGAGCACGGCCGTGCTCACCGCCGACGAGAAGGAGCTGGGCGTCGTGCTCGTCGACATCGGTGCCGGCACCACCGACATCAACGTCTTCGTGCAGGGCGCCATCCGCCACTCGGCCTGCCTGCCGATCGCGGGCGACCAGATCACCAACGACATCGCCCACCTGCTGCGCACGCCCACGCCCGAGGCCGAGCAGATCAAGGTGCGTTACGCCTGCGCCCTGGCCCAGCTCGCCGGCCGCGAGGAAACCATCCAGGTGCCCAGCGTCGGCGACCGCGCGCCGCGACGGCTCGCCCGCCAGGCGCTCGCCGAAGCCGTGCAGAACCGTTACGAGGAGATCTTCGAGATGGTGCAGGCGGAGCTCCGCCGCGCCGGCTACGAAGAGCTGGTGCGTGCCGGCATGGTGCTCACCGGCGGCAGCGCCCGCATGGAGGGCGTGGTCGAGCTCGCCGAAGAAATGCTGCACATGCCCGTGCGCGTCGGTATCCCGCAGCACGTCACGGGCCTGGGCGAAGTCATCACCAATCCCGTCCACGCCACCGGCGTGGGCCTGCTGCTGTGGGGTCGCCAGCTCGAAGCCGGCCCCCGCCCCAGCCTCAACGCCGGCAAGGCCGGCGTCGCTTTCACGCGCTTCCGGAACTGGTTCCGGGGCGCGTTTTGACCGTCGGCCCCCCGACGTTTTCCCACCAAGAAGAAACACCCCCGAGACGAGAGGACGAGACCATGGCGCAGTTTGAACTCATCGAGAAGTTGGCCCCGAACGCAGTGATCAAGGTCATCGGCGTGGGCGGCGGCGGCGGCAACGCCGTGTCGCACATGGTCAATGCCAATGTCGACGGCGTGGAATTCGTCGTCGCCAACACCGATTCGCAGGCCATCAAGAACGTCGGCGCGAAGCTGCACCTGCAGCTCGGCGCCAACGTCACCAAGGGCCTTGGCGCCGGCGCCAATCCGGAAGTCGGCCGCCAGGCCGCACTGGAAGACCGCGAGCGCATCATGAACGCGCTCGACGGCGCCGACATGGTGTTCATCACCGCCGGCATGGGCGGTGGCACCGGCACCGGCGCGGCGCCGGTCGTCGCGCAGCTCGCCAAGGAAATGGGCGTGCTCACCGTCGCCGTCGTTACCAAGCCCTTCCCGTTCGAAGGCCGCCGCCGCATGCAGGTGGCGCTGAAGGGCATTGAGGAGCTGGCCAGCCACTGCGACTCGCTGATCACTATCCCGAACGAGAAGCTGATCACCGTGCTCGGCCGCGACGCCACCATGGTGCAGGCCTTCCGCGCCGCCAACGACGTGCTGCTCGGCGCCGTGCAGGGCATCGCCGACCTGATCGTCCGCCCGGGCCTGATCAATGTCGACTTCGCCGACGTGCGCACCGTGATGAGTGAGATGGGCCTCGCGATGATGGGCAGCGGCACCGCCCGCGGCGACGACCGCGCTCAGGCCGCTGCCGAGGCCGCCATCAGCAACCCGTTGCTTGACGAGGTCAACCTCGCGGGTGCCTGCGGTGTGCTGGTCAACATCACCGCTGGCCCGAACTTCACCATGCGCGAGTTCGACGAAGTCGGTCGCACCATCGAGGAGTTTGCCTCCGAGGACGCCACGGTCGTCATCGGCACCGTGCTCGACCCGGACATGCAGGACGATGTCCGCGTCACGGTCGTGGCCACCGGCCTCAATCGTGGTGTGCAGGCCGGCCGCCTGCCGAGCCGCGACCATGGCCACCACCGCGAGTCGGCCCGCGCGGTCGAGCGCGAGGCGGCCCGTCCGAAGGTCCAGCTGATCCGCAACGGCAGCACCGGCATGGCCGAGTTCGCCGACGCGGTCGCTCCGGCCGCCACCGGCCGCGACGCCGGCAGCTTCGCCGGCGGTCTGCGCGGGCGTTCGGCCGACGTGGCCGGCCCGACGGCGCTGTCCGACCTGCCGGCCGACCAGGCCTATCTCGACATCCCGGCCTTCCTGCGTCGCCAGGCGGACTGAGACGTCAGGTCGGATCGATGCGAGGCGGGGGCCGGCAGGGCTCCCGGCCGGTGACTGCTCGTCTCAGTCACCGGCAAGACAGCAGGCGGGCAGGGGGCTGCCCGCTCTGTTGCAGATTTGACACGGAGAAGTTCATTTTTTAAGGTTTCGTTAAAGCAGGGGCGTGCTAATGTGCGCGCCCTACCCGTGTCAACCCCCTCGGGGATCCTGACCTTATGTTCAAGCAGCGCACCCTCAAGAACGTCATCCGCGCCACCGGCGTCGGTCTGCACAGCGGCGAGAAGGTCTACATGACCCTGCGCCCGGCGGCCGTCGACACCGGCATCGTGTTCCGCCGCGTCGATTTCGACCAGCCGGTCGAGATCAAGGCGACGGCCCTCGCGGTGGGCGACACCTCGCTGTGCACCGCGCTGGTCAAGGATCAGGTCCGCGTCATGACGATCGAGCACCTGCTCTCGGCCATGGCCGGTCTCGGCATCGACAACGCCTACGTCGACCTCTCCACGGCCGAAGTGCCGATCATGGATGGCTCGGCCGGTCCCTTCGTGTTCCTGCTGCAGTCGGCGGGCATCGAAGAGCAGAACGCACCGAAGCGCTTTATCCGCATCAAGAAGCCGATCCTCGTCGAGGACGGCGACAAGTGGGCCCGT
Organism: Silanimonas sp.; assembly: GCA_051660925.1. GTDB lineage: Bacteria > Pseudomonadota > Gammaproteobacteria > Xanthomonadales > Xanthomonadaceae > Silanimonas. Next base: position 18,562 of record JBOFQO010000374.1, read on the forward strand.
TTCGAGCCGTTCGAAGGCTTCAAGGTCGGCTTCACCATCGATTTCCAGCACCCGGCCTTCCGCCGCTCGACCTCGAGCGCCGAGATCGATTTCTCGACGACCTCGTTCGTCAAGGAAGTCAGCCGCGCCCGCACCTTCGGCTTCATGCGCGACATCGAGTACCTGCGCGAGCGCAACCTGGCGCTGGGCGGCTCGATGGACAACGCCATCGTGCTCGACGACTACCGCGTGCTCAATGACGACGGCCTCCGCTACGAGGACGAGTTCGTCAAGCACAAGATCCTCGACGCCATCGGCGATCTTTACCTGCTGGGCCACAGCCTGATCGGCGCGTTCTACGGCCACAAGTCGGGTCACGCGCTCAACAATCGCCTGCTGCGCACCCTGCTTGCGGACAAGACGGCCTGGGAAGAGGTGACCTTCAGCGACCCGGCGAAGTCGCCGATCTCCTACGCGAGCCCGGCCGCGGCGGTCTGATCGCCCTGCGGCGGTTCCGAGGTCGGCGCGCAAAGCGTGCCGAGGCTCACAGAGTGTCCTGAAGCCCGCCGGCCATACCGGCGGGCTTCATCTTTTTGGCCTCGGCTTCACCGATTGTTAGCGGTTTTTTAACGACCCGTCCGTAGACTCCGGTTTCCCGTCCGCAAGGCCGGGGGCCCGGCCGCTTGCGGCCAGGCGCAGGAGTTGGGCCTTGAGATCAGGGTCTGCAACGGATTGGGCGGCAGCTTCGAGCGTGGCTCGGGCTTTCGCCGAGAGCGGTGCCCCCGGGCGGTCCGGCAACGGCGCGTCAGGTGGC
>JBOFQO010000375.1:0-14784 GCA_051660925.1 Silanimonas sp.
TCGGCGCCTCGCTGGCGACGAAGGCCATGGGCATCCACGCCGCCTACCTCGTCGACGACGAGGCCGAACAGCTGCAGCGCTGCGAATTCGTCGCCGCCATCGCCGAGCAGGCGATCGGCGCCCTGCCTGCCGAGGCCAACAGCCACTACCGTCGCGCCTTCGGCCTTGGCCGCTACAGCCAGGGCCTCAGCATCGTGAAGGCGCTGAAGCAGGGCCTCGCCGGGAAGGTGCGCGAGAGCCTCGACAAGACGCTGGCCATCGAACCCGACCACGCGGAGGCGCGCCTCGCGCTGGCGGTGTACCACGCCGAGATCGTCTCGAAGGTCGGCGGCCTGATCGGCGGCATGACCTACGGCGCGAAGGCCTCAGAAGCCGAGAAGCACCTCGCGGTGGCGCTCAAACTGATGCCGAAGTCGCCGGTGGCGCACCTCGAGCAGGGCAACGTCGCCTTGCTGCTGCACGGGGCCAAGGGTGAGGACGCCGCTGCCGCCGCCTTCGAGAAGGCGGCGGGGTTGAAGCCGCGCGATGCCATGGAGTGGCTCGATGCGCGGCACGCCGCGAGCCAGATCGAGTAGGCCTCAGGGCGCGGGGCAGCTCAGCGTCGTGGCGCGCTGAAACAGGTCGGGCGGCAGCTGGATCATGTAAGCGTCAACGTCCTGGTCGCTGTTGCTGCCCCAGTTCGACGTGAATAGCACGCGGGTGAAGTCGCGGCTGACACTCGCGTGCGGTTCCGTCCAATAGCCATTGGCGCGGCTCTGGTGGTGCGCGAGATGGATGATCGTCGGGTCGGCTTTCAGCTCGACGGCCATGACGCGCTCGTGCAGCCAGCGCTCGGGCCCGGTGTAGGCGTAGGTTGAGAGCAGCATCCAGCCGGGCGCCGCGAAGTTCTTCGTCGAGATGTGGTACGCCGTAGCGCTGCGGTCGATGTAGGTTGGGAACAGCGCGGTGCGCACGCCGGTATCGAGGTTCACCATCACCAGGTCGCCGGCGTTGCTCTGATAGTCAACGAAAACGAACAGATCCTCGCCGGCCGGGCTCAGGCCGAGGTCGGAATGCTCCGATGAACCGTGCAGCTGGCGCGAGCTAGTGAAGGTGCGGTTCCACGCCACCGTGCCGCCCGCGCCGTCGAGGTTGCTGATCACACAGTGCCGACCGCTCGCCGACATGCTGAGGTGGTCGGGCCGCGCGCTCATCGCCCGCGTGCCAAGCACCGTCTGCGTCTGCAGGTCGTAGGTGAACACGCCGAGGATGCCGTAGGTCGAGGTCTCGGCCTGGAAACACCAGTAGCGCGCGTCGGCCGAGGGGCCGCCCTCGGACTTCGTCCAGACGTGCGCGACACCCGCCCACGGCAGCTTGCCAGTGAAGTCAGCCGCCGTCGTGGTCACATTCGTGTTGACGTCGAGCAGCAGCAGGCGCGTGCCGCCATTAGTAGGCAGGTAGTACAGCTTGGTGGGGTCGGTCGGATGCCACTGTGGCTCGGCGTCCCCGGCCGGGCCGTTGAGCGTGCGAACGTGGGCCAGCGTATTGGCGTCGTACAGGTGCCATGCCCCGTTGTAGGCGTAGACGATGAAGCGGGAGTTGTCGGCGTTGAAGGCCTGCCGGCGGGAGTAGTCGTTGCGCGCGAAGCCCGAGGGCGGTTCCGCGGCATGGTCGGTGGCGCGCACCACGCAGGTGCCGAAGAACGGGTCGCGCATCGCCACGCCTTTCGCGGGGCGCGGGGTTGCCTTGTACGGCGCCGTCACCTCTCCCACCACGGGCGTGTAGCTCGCCGTGTAGAAGTCGCGGCAAACGCCCGTCGGCGGGCCGGGCGATTCTTGAGCGTGAGCCGCCATCGCGCCGAGCAGCGCGACCCAGGGCGCCAGATGGCGAAGGGACAGTCGGTCCAGGTCGAACATCAGCATCGTGCTCCGGTGCGGGGGGGAAGGCTCATGGTGCAGTGCCGCGACGCAGTTTGCCCCAGATACCGGCCGCCATCCATCGCAGATCGGGCTGGCGAAGCAGCCACGCGCACAGCAGGCCGGCCACGCCGGCAAGGAGGGCGACGCCCATCGCTTCGATCGCGTGCAGCACGCGCGCGCCGGCCAGCGTCGGCCACACCGCCGGCAGCAACAGGGCACCGACCGCGGCCATCGCCGACGCCACCACGGCAAGCTTTAGGAGCTCCGGCCACAGCGCGGCGGGCCAGCGCCAGCGCAGCACCCATACCGCGGCCAGCAGCGACAGCAGCGCCGACTGCAGCATCGACAGACTGGCGGCCCAGGCCACGCCCACCGCGCCGCCTTGGTCGCCCCAGGCGTGGCAAAGCGCAAGGTGGGTGGCCACGCCGAGCAGGCCGATGGCGACCTGCAGCCACGGGCGCACGGCGGCGTGCAGCACGCGGTAGTTGAAGAACGCGGCCGAGCGGAAGATCAGGCCGAGCGCGAGCACCTGCGTGATGTCCGCCGTCAGCGCGGTCTGCGCCGCCGTAAACGCACCGCGCTCGAGCAACAGGGCCACCATCGGCTCGGCGAACAGAATCAGCAGCACCGCCGCGGGCAGCGTCAGGAAGAGCAGGAAGCGCACACCGTCGGCGAAGGCTTTCGCGGCGGCATCGACCTCGCCGCGCGCGAAGTGACGGCCGAACGTCGGATAGACCGTCGTGATGACGGCCTGGGCGAACACCTCGACGGGGAGGAAGGCGAACATCGCGGCATAGGCCATCGCCGAGATCGCGCCCTCGTCGCCATGGGAGAGGAAGTACTGGTTGATCAGGCCCGTGAGCACCGAGCCCGCCGATCCGACGAACAACGGCAGCAGGTGCGCCGCTGGCCCCAGGAAATCGGGGTGCCGCAGGGCGAGCCGCGGCCGGATGCTGCGCCGGAGGTCGGCTCGATTGCCCCACAGCAGCACACCGGCCTGCAGGACGAAACCCGCCAGCACACCGAGGGTAAGCGCCGTGACGCCAAGATGCGTCGCCAGCAGCAGGGCTGCAGCGATCACCGTGACGTTGGTCAGGACGCCTTCCAGGGCCGGCAGCACGAAGCGCTCACGCGCGTTGCTCAGCGCCGACAGCACCGAGGACAGCGTCAGCAGCGGCACGCAAGGCAGCAGCAGGCGGCTGAGCGACACGGCTTCGGCACGGGCTTCCGTCGCGAGACCCGGCGCCAACCAACCGACCAGCGCGTCGGCGTACACGTACATGGCGACCGAAGCCACAAGGCTGATGCCGATGATGACGGTGAAGAACGTATTCGCCCCGGCCCACGCCTCCGGCCCGTCGCGGCCTTCGAGGCTGGCCATAAAGCGCGGCACGAAGGCGACGGTGACGACCGTCGTCAACAGCGAGGGAAGCAACAGCGGGAGCGAGTACGCGACCCAGAAGGCATCGAGCGAGGCGCTGGCGCCGAACAGCGCCGCCACCAGCATGGTCTTGCCGATGGCCAGCAGCTTGCTCGCACCGTTCAGCGCGGACAGCCCGAGAGCCTTGCGATGCCCGCCGCTCATGCGCGCGCCATCGGTGGGCCGGCGCGCGTGGCGACGCGAGCCGCAACCTCTGGTGCGGGCGCACTGCGCAACTGGGATTGGCGCTCGACCAGGGCCACCAGGGCCCAGAAGATGCCCATCACTGTGCCTTCGCTGAAAGGACTGCCGTAGATGTTGCCGAGCGCCATCGCGATGACGGCGATCCGTAGGCCGTGGGCCAGCGTGAGCGCTTCGTGGTCGCGGGCCTCGCGCACGAGGCGGCCGCCGAGCCGCCAGAGCGCGAACACGAGGACGAACAGCGCCAGCAGCCCCAGTACGCCGGCTTCGGCCAGCGTCAGGACGTAATAGTTGTGAGCGTCCTTGCCGGGGAAGTTCGAATAGCCGCCGATCAGGCCCTTGAAGCGGTTGGCGCCGACGCCCATCGGATTCTCCGACCACATCTGCACGGCCCCGCCCCAGATGTCCCAACGGCTGGCGGTACTGACGTCCACCTCTTCTTGGCCGTACTCACCCACCTGCTGCGTCTCCTGCACGCGCTCAAACGCGCCAGCAGGCAGGTACGGCAGGGCGATCGCGAAGGCGATCGTGCAGAAGATCGCGACAACGACGCTACGCCGCACGGCCATCAGCGCCAGCGCTAGCAAGGCGATGAAGTAGCTCTGCCGTGAGTAGGTGAACAGGATGGCTGCGGCGAGGATCAGCAACCCGCCCAGCGCAAGCACGCGCCAGAACGGCTGGCCTTTCAGGAAGAAGACCGGTGCCGCAAACAGCGGGATGAACATCGCGTAGAACACACCGGCACGGTTCGCGGAGCGGTAGTCTGGGCCGAACGGACCGGCGGCGCGGCGGGTCTCTGCGTAGCCGCCGATGCCGTAGTCGAGGCCCTCGCGCACCGCCTCCAGCCCGGCCACGGCCGCGACGAAGAACACCAGCAGGATCAGCCGGCGTGCGGTCTTGAGATCGCGGACGGCGTAGTAGAAGAGGAAGTAGTACAGCGGATAGAACAGCAGCGTCTTGAGGTACGTGAGGTCCTCCATCGGCGCCTGCGGCCGCGCGACCATCGCGATCAGCGTCGCCACGGCCGCCGCGCCAAAGTACAGGCGCAGCGGTCCGCCGAGCGAGGGTTTCGGCAACGGCGCTCCTCTGCCCTGCAACACCAGGGCGATGAGGGCCGCGCCAAACACGAGGTTGATGACGTTGACCCCGGGAATGCCGAGGTCGATCTCGAAGTGGAACTGGTTGACCGTATAAACGAGCAGGACGGCCAGCAGGAAGCGCAGGATCATGTCAGCCCGGCTCCAGGAACCGCCGCGCCCAGAGTTCAAGCACCAGCACCTGCCACAGCGGCTCGGCGTGGTCGGCGCGCCCGGCCCGATGCTCGGCCAGCAATCCATCAACGACGGCCGGCTGCACCCAGCCACGCTCGCGGAAGGCGCGGCTGGCGAAGACGTCCGCCGCCATCGTGCCGAGCTTCGTGCGGAACCACTCCGGCAGCGGGATCGCGAAGCCCTGCTTCGGCTTGTCGAGCACGTCTGAGGGCAGCCAGCGTCGCGCCACTTGGCGCAGCAGGTGCTTGCCGCGCCCATCGCGAAGTCGCAGGTGCGCCGGCAAGCGCACGGCGAACTCGACGACGCGATGATCGAGCAACGGCGCCCGGCCCTCGATCGAGGCGGCCATCGTCATGCGGTCGAGCTTCACGAGGATGTCGTCGAGCAGGTAGCTGCGAACGTCGGCGTCGACGATGCGGTCGATCATCGGGCGCGCGTCATCGGCGCGAAACAGCGGATGCAGCGAGGCATAGCCCTCCGCGCCGGCCGGTCCCAGCAGGGCACGCATCTGCTCGGGCCGCGACAGCGCGACGCCGCTGAGATAGCTGTCGGGGAAGTGCTCGCCAAGGCGCTGGCCGACGCGGCGCAGGCGCTGGCCGAACAGGCCCGGCAGCACGCCGCCGGCGGCACGCAGGCCCATCGACGCCACGCCGCGCAGCGGGCCGAGCCGCTGCAGCGCGAGGAACTTCAGGTAGCGCTCGTAACCGGCGAAGGCCTCGTCGCCACCATCGCCGGACAGCACCATCTTGACGTGCGGTCGTGCGAGCTCGGAGACGAGGTAGGTCGGCAGCGCGGAGGAATCGGCGAAGGGCTCGTCGAGATGCCAGACGAGCTTCTCGATCAGTTCCGTCGCTTCCGGCTCAACCACCAGTTCATGGTGATCGGTGCCGAGGATGTCAGCCACGCGCTTCGCACCGCCGAGCTCGCTGTAGCGCGCTTCCTTGAAGCCGATCGAGAACGTCTTGACCGGCTGCGTCATCCGCTGCGCCATCAATGCGACGACGACGCTCGAGTCGAGCCCGCCGCTGAGGAAGGCGCCGAACGGCACGTCGGCAACCAGGCGGTCGTCGACGGCGGCCTGCAGGCGATCGTGCAGCTGCTGCTCGGCCTCCGCCTCGCTGCCTCGGAACGTCGGCGCGAAATCCAGCTGCCAGTAGCGCTCCTCGCGCAGGCGGCCATCGCGCCACACCGCGTAGTGGCCCGCCGGCAGCTTGCGCACGTCACGGAAGATCGAGCGCGGGCTCGGGACGTAGCCGAAGGCGAAGTAGCCCGGCAGCACGCCAGTGTCGACTTCGCGGCGGAAGCCCGGCAGGGCCAGCAGGGACTTCAGTTCGCTGGCGAAGCCGATGCCATCCGGCCCTTCCCACAGGAACAGCGGCTTCTTGCCGAGCCGGTCGCGAGCGAGCAACAGCTGGCCGCGCGCGCGGTCCCACAGGGCGAAGGCGAACATGCCTTCGAGCCGCGCGACCGCCGCTTCGCCCCAAGCCTCGTAAGCGACCAGGATGACTTCGGAGTCGGAATCGGTGCGGAAACGGCGGCCGATGGCCTGAAGCTCGGCGCGCAGGCGGCGGAAGTTGTAGACCTCGCCGTTGAACACCAGCACGCACTGTCCGTCGGCGCTGACCATCGGCTGGTGGCCACCGCCAAGGTCGATGATGGCAAGCCGGCGCATGCCGAGCAGAACGGCGTCCTCGCGATGCACGCCGCCATCGTCCGGACCGCGATGCACGATGGCCGCGTTCATGGCCTCGCCCATGCGGGCCTCCGGCGCGACACGGCCCGGCGCTGCCGCGAAACCGACGATGCCGCACATCAGCGCGACTCCCCGGCGTAGAGGGGCAGCAGCTGGGCAATCACCGCGGGCACCGAGGCCTTGGCAATGACGTCGGCGCGCGCCGTGTCGCCGATGGCGAGGCGAGCTTCGGGCGTCAGGTCCATCGCCTCGCCGAGCGCGGCAGCGAATCCGTCGACGTCGTCGACGTCGCAGAGCCAGCCGTTGCGTCCCGGAATCACCAGGTCCTCGCTACCGCTGATGCGCGTGGCGATCACCGGCAGGCCAGCTGCCATGTACTCAAGCAAGGTGTTGGACAGGCCCTCGAAGCGCGACGGCAAGATGCCGATGTCGGCCGTGGCCAGCTCGGCCTCCACGGTGTCGCTGGGCCCCGGCAGGTCGACGCTATCGCCAACGCCGAGAGCCGCCGCCTGCGCGCGCAGCGCGCCGTCTTCGCCACCACCACCCACCAGCCGCAGCCGCCATCCCGATCGGCGCGCCCGTGCCCAGGCCTTCAGGAGGCTGTCGAGGCCCTTCTCGGGCACCAGACGGCCGACAAACACCACGGTCGGTGGCTGGTTGCCTTGGGTCGGACGCGTGATGCCTTCGAAGCGCGCGGTCTTGACGCCGTTCGGCAGCCAATGCAAACGCGCTGGGTCGAATCCGACCGCCTGCAGGTCGCGGGCGATGCGCGTACTGATCGCCTGGATCGCCGTCGCCTGCTGCAGCATCCGTCGCGCCAGCGCCGCGCCCGGCCCACCGCGTGGCCGGAGGCAGCCCTTCTCCTGTTCCCACCAGCCGGAGAACTTCACCACCACCGGCTTGCCGAGCAGACGCCCCATCACGCTCGCCACGGCACCCATGTTGTGGGCGATGTGCACGTGGATGGCGTCGTAGCGGCCGCGCCATGCGAACAGCAGCCAGGCGAGACGCAGCATCAGCAGCAGCGATCCGACCCAGCGCACTGGCGGGTAGCCGATGCGCCACACGTCGAGCTCGCGGTGGCGCGACGCGCCGGAAGGCTGCGCCCAGTCAAAGCGCGGAACGACGATCGTGACGCGATGGCCGAGCGACACCAAGGCGGCCGCCATCGTCTCAAGCTGGCGCTCGGCGCCCCCCATCGCCGGGAACTGGCCTTCCAGAAGCATCAGGATCGACAGGCTCACGGAACGTCGCCTTCGAGGTTGTTGCGCACCCAAAGCTCCAGGACCGCGAGGGACCACAGGTGGGCGGAATAGTCCCAGCCGCCCGCCTGATGGCGGTTGAAAAGATCGGCGACGTAGGCCGGCTCGAACCAGCCGCGTTGACGCGTGCGCTCGGACAGCAGCAGGTCGCGCAGCCATTCGCGGAAGGCCGGACGGTCGCGCATCCACACGCTGATCGGCAGGCCGAAGCCCTGCTTCGGCTTCTTCAGGATGGCCTCTGGCAGGATGCCGCGGGTGGCCTGCTTGAACAGCACGCGCTTCTGCGTGCCGCGGACCTTCCAATGCGCCTTCAGACGCCCCGTGTAGTCCACGAGGTCGGCATCGAGGTAGGGAAACCGGACGGTCACGCCGGTATGCCGCGCCGCGCCGTCGACCTTAACGAGGTCGTTCTGCGCGATCGCGAGTTCGAGATCGAGCGCCATCAGCCGATGCAGCTCACTGCGCGCGTCGCAGCCTGCGTACAGGCCGCGCAGCAGCTGCAGCGAGAGGTCGGCCGTCACCGTCGAGCGGAACGAGGCGGTCAGCAGCTCGTCGAAGCACTCGGAGGCGAACGCGTCGTCGGTATAGAAACGATCGGGGTTCGGCAGGCTGCTGCGTCGGGCGAAGTTATCGATGCGATTGAGGAAGCGGTTTGAGCCGCCACCGACGGTGCGGCCGACGGCCCGACCGAGCGACTTCACCGCGCCGGGCATCTTGAACCAGCGCTGCATGATCATGTCCTTGGCGTAGCGCTCGTTGCCGCCGAAGATCTCGTCGCCACCGTCGCCAGCGACAAGGATCGAGCGCCCGTCTGCCGCGGCCATCGCCGCGCAGGCCAGCGTCGGCACCGCCGAGGCATTGCCGAAGGGCTGGTCGAAGAGTTCGGGCAGGTGCGGCAACACGGCCAGCGTCTCGGCTTCGTCGATGCTGCCGAAATGACCGCGGGCGCCGCAGGCCGAGGCGGCGACGCGGGCGAATTCGAGCTCGTCGTAGCCGGCTTCAGCAAAACCGATGGAGAAGCTGTGCACGTCCTCGCCGGGCACCTGCCGCGCGAGCACCGTTGTGATGCTCGAGCTGTCGGTTCCGCCGCTGAGAAAGGTGCCCCAGCGCGCGTCGCCGGGCGGCCGGCAGCGCTCGATCGCGGTCACCATGCGCTCACGCAGCCCGCCGGCCAAGGTCTCGGCATCGCCGTCGAGATCTTCGGCGTAGGTCGGGCGCCACCAGCGCTCGACCTGGCCCTTCCCTGCACGCCAGCGCAGCAGGCTCGCCGGCGGCAAGCGCTGCACATCGGCGACGATCGTCAAAGGTGCTGGGATGCAGGCGAAATTGAGGAAGTGGAACACCGCCGCCGGGTCGGCGCGGCGCGACACCCACGGCGCCTTCAGCAGCGGCTGCAGGCGCGAGGCCACCAGCAGCTGCTCGCCCTTCGTCGTGTGGAACAGCGGCAGCGTGCCGAAGTGGTCGACGACCGCGCACCACTCGCCGCTGTCCACGTCGTGCCGAACGAAAGCGAAACGCCCGCGCCACGCCACCCAGCAACGCCGTTCGACGCCCTCGAGGGCATCTTCAGCACGCCCGACCCGCAGATCGAAGACGCCGACGACCGTGATCGGTCCGTGGCGCAGCACCTGCACGCGGCCGTCGCCGAACGCGACAACCGGACCGTCGGCGAGGTGCGGGAGGCCGGAGGCGAGGTCCCGCAGCACACCGCCCTGCCCGGCTAGCCAACACGCGACGGTCGGACCCGGCGAAACGCGAGCGTCAAGGACGCCGCTCAGCGCCCGCGTCGGTACGCCAGAGGCATCGACACGCGACGGGGCGCTCATGCGGCCACCTTCGACGCGTCGACGCAACGGTCATAGATGCGTGCGGTGTGGTCGACCATCGCACCGAGCGTGAAGCGCGCTTCGGCCTGCGCCCGAGCGGCATCGGCGAGACGTCGCCGCTCGCCGGCGTCTGCCGCCAGCGCGGCGATCGTTGAAGCGAGTCCGGCGGCGTCGTCGCTGGGAAGCAAACGCCCGGTAACGCCGTCGTCGATCAGTTCCGGGCTGCCGCCGACAGCCGTCGCGATGACCGGCAATCCGCTTCCCATGGCTTCAAGCAGCACGTTCGAAAGGCCTTCCTCTCGCGACGGGAGCACCAGCAGGTCGGCGGCCTGCATCAGGCGTCGTGTGTCGCTGCGCTCGCCGAGCAGACGCACGCCATCGGTCAGACCGAGGCGCACGATATCGGCTTCGATGCGGCGGCGCTCCGGCCCTTCGCCAGCCAGCCACAGCATCGGGCGCTGGTCAGCTGACAAGCGCGACAGCGCGTCCATCAGCAAGGGCAGGTTTTTTTCGGGAACCAGTCGGCCGACAAACAGCAGCAGCGTCGCCGCATCGCCAAGGCCGAGGTCGCGGCGGACGGCGAGGCGTTCGGCATGCGCTGGCATGGGCGGCAGCTCAAGCCCGTTGGGCACGATATCGATGCCCTGCACCGGCACCCGGCAGCGCCGCGCAACCAGCTCGGCGCCAGCGCGTGTGTTTGAGATCACCGCCGACGAGCCCTGCACGATCCAGCGCTTGGCGCGCCAATGCCAATCCGGGCCGTTGAGGCCGAGACCGCGCACGGAGCTGACCAGCCGTAGGCCGGGCACGACCGGCAGCACCAGGCGGACCCAGAGTTCCGCGGTGATTGAGAAGGCATGCACGACGTCGAAGCGGCCGGCGCGCAGAAACCGGCGCAGGCGCCAGACGAAGGCGGGATCGACCGCCCCGCGTTTGTCGATGCGATGGACCGGCACACCGTCGCCCTCAAGGGCATCGACGAGGTGTGAGCGTTCGCGGAAGTACAGCAGCTCGGCGTGCCGGCCGCGCTCACGCAAGCCGCGCAGCAGGTGGACGATCTGCCGCTGGCTGCCGCCGACTTCCATTTCGTCCGTCACCACCAGCACCCGCTCAGCGCGCATGGGCCAGTCCCTGCGGCGGCGCGCAGCGCACGCCGATCTGCGCCAGCAGGCGGTCGGCTTCATGACGAGCGTCGAAATCGGCGGCCACCGCCGCGCGGGCGGCCAAGCCGAGGCGATGCCGCAGCGACTCATCGGCGAGCAGGCGCTGCAGCGCGTCGGCCAGCGCGGGCGCGTCGCCGGGCGGTACGACGAGGCCCGTGCGATCGTGGTTCACCAGCTCCGGGATGCCGGACACCGCGGTGCTCACAACGGCGCCGGCGGTCGCCATTGCTTCCATCAGCGCCACGGGAATGCCGTCCTGATTGCCCTCGGGTGTGGTGACGCTGGGCATCACGAACACGGTGGCGTCATTAAGCGCGGCGCGGACGGCTTCCTGCGGCTTGGCACCAACGAGCGCGACGCGGTCGCCCAGGTCCTCGGCAGCGATCTGCGCCTCAAGCTCGCGACGTTGCGGCCCCTCACCGATCACGGTGCAGCGGAAGGCGACGCCGCGGCGCTTCAGCAGACCGAGCGCCGGCATCAGCGTGTCGAATCCCTTGATGGGATCGAGGCGACCAACGGTGACGATGTGATCGGCGGCGCGCGCGTCGAGGTTCTCGGCGAGTTCGCCGAAATCGACGCCGCAGTGCACGACCTGCAGGCGTTCGCCCATGACGTCGGCGCCCCAGCGTGCGAGGTAGCGCACGTTGTAGCGCGAGATGGTGACACCAAGGGCCGCGTCGGCGAGTTTCGGGGCGATCAGCTGATCTTCGACGAAGATGTCGTGCGCGTGGGCGGTGAACGAGAACGGGATGCCGGTGAGCTTCGACAGCGCCCAGGCGACGGTGGACGGGTACGTCGCCCAGTGCGCATGCAGCCACTGCGGGTCGAAACGGCGGATGGCTGGCAGCGCCGCGAGGCCACGCCAGACCGCCACGGCGCTCTTCCCGAGCGCCGCGGGCTGCTTCCAGAGGCCGAACAGCAGCTGCGCCGCCACCACCAGGACCGCGATCGGGTGCCGCAGCGCTTCGAGCAGCACCGTCGGCAACTCGGCGAGCGCATTCCGTGGCCCAATCACGCGGTCCATCAGCGCTTCGGCGCGCTTCTGCACGAGCTTCTCCGACGGCGGCTTCAACGACAGGATGCGCACGTCGACGCCGCGCTCCACGAAGCGTTCGATCTCACGGACGATGAAGGTCTCGGACCAGCAGGGAAACAGCGAGACGAGATAGAGGACGCGTTCGGGCGTCGGCGCGGTGGGGCTCACGGACGGGGCGGGCTCGGCGGAAGGGGCGACGGCGCCGCGGCCCAGAGATGGGCATCGCGACTGCGGAGGAAATCGATGAAGCCCAGCACGGCGTAGACGTTCATTTCGAGGAACGCAGAGGCGAGCTTTACGGGCAGCAGCGCGCGCAGCGATGGCCACTGAAGCCCCGTGAGCGCCACCACGTACGCGACGCACTGCGCGGCGAACAGTGCGATCGGCAGGGCCCCCTGTCCCAACAACGCGAGGTTCGCGAAGAAGGCGCCGACCAGGAACAGCGGCGCGAGCAGACGCAGCAGCTTGTGGTGGACAAAGCGCCAGGCGAGCGGATGCCGCCCCGGAATGGCGATCGCCGGCCATCGAGCGAGCAACTGCCAGTTGCCGGACAGTGTGCGGCGCTTGCGCGACGACTCGACCGCGGCGCTCGGCGACGCGCGATCGAAAGCGATCGCGGCCGGCTCCAGCCCGATGCGCCCGCCGTCCGCGGCGATGCGCATCGGCACCCAGACGTCGTCGAGCACGAGGCCTTCGGGAGGCAGGGGCATGTCGCGTTTGCGGACGGCGTACAGCGCGCCGCTGACACCCACGACCGAGCCGGTGGCCGCTTCGGCGCGGCGGATGGCCGTCTCGTACTTCCAATACGCGTCGACGACCTGCGCGTAGCCGTCAGCGCCCTCAAGGCGCAGCAGGCCGCTCACTACTGCTAACTCGCCGCTCGCCAGGGCATCGCAGAGCGCCTGCACGCTGCCGGGGGCGAGGCGCTGGCGCACATCGGTGAACAACAGCACCTCGCCCGACGCCCGCGGGATTGCATCGGCGAGGCAGGCGGTCTTGCCGCGGCGCGTTGGCAGGTCGATGGCGACAAGGCGCGGGCCGGCGCGTTCGCGAAGCCGTGCGCCGGTGCCGTCCGTCGAACCGTCCGACACGACGACGAGATCGAGGCGATCGGTGGGGTAATCGTGATCCAACAGGCCGTCGATCTTGGCGTCGAGATGCGCCATGCCGTTGTGCACCGCGATGCACACCGTCACATGAGGCTGCCACCGCGCCTTCGCCACGGGCTGTGGCCGGACGCGCGCCAGCAGCTGCAGCCATGCCGGGTATCCGGCGTAGGTCCAAGCCAACACCGCGAGGCAGACCACGAGGGTCGCCCACGCCAGCGAGGTCATGCGCCCGCCCCAAGCGCTCGGTCGCGCAGCCGCTCGTAGCGCTCATCGCCGAGGACGGCCTTCGCCGTCGCAAGCATGCCGTGCCGAAACTTCAAACGACGCAACGCTGACGGTCCACGCGTCGCCCAGGCCACCGCCGTGTCGACGGAATGGGCCGCGGTCACCGCCACGCGCGGCAACGCACGCGACAGGTCACGATGGTCGACGAGGCCGGGCGTCGAATCGAGCACCGCACGATAGCCCAGCGAGTGCGCAAGCGGGACGAGGCCCTTCGGCACGCGCCCGCCGGGCGGCGCCAGAAGCGTGACGCGCTGGCCGAGGTTCTGCTCCAGCTGCTCCTTGGAGACGCGAAGTTCTTCCCGGAGTGCATCGGCATCGAGATGAGTAAAGTACGCGTGCGTGTGGCCATGCGACTGCAGGCTCATGCCCGCGGCCGCCATCTCCCGCAGCTCGCTCCAGCCCATGAATCCGGGGCGCCCCACTCTTGCAGGCGTAATGAAGAAATCCGCCTTCAGCCCGCGCTCGACGAGCACTGGCAGAGCCTCCAGCGCGTTGCTGGCGTCGCCGTCGTCGAAGGTCAGCCAGACCGGCCGGGGCGACGCCGTGTCGTCAAGCAGGTCGCGTGCAGCACCGAGGGTGCAGCCGGCGGCGAGCATCGCGTCGAGCATCGATGCGAAGCGGCTCGTGCCGACGGTGTAGTGCGCGTCCGCCGCATAGCCAGCGGCCCGCGAACGCGGGCCGTCAAGGCCATGGAACATCAGGACGAGCGCCGGGGCCATCAACGCACCAAGTTGAAGGTGACCAGCACGCGGTTGTCGTCAAACACCTGCGTCGCGTCGCTGCTGCTGCGCTCGCCGCGGCTCAGCTCGAAGCTGAGGCCGGTGCGCCGAGAGGTCTGCCAGTTTGCGATCAGCGCGATTCGCGAGTCGCGGTCACGGCGAGCGATGGTCTCAAAGCGCCGCCATTCCATGCCGGCCTGCGCGCCCAGGGAGAAGGTCGCGCGGACCTGTCGATTGGCCGACACGGTGAAGCCGCGGATGGTCTGGTCAAGGCCCGTGGCGCGCAGGTATTCCTGCTTGCGCCACTGACCGTCGAGGCGCAGGTAGGCCGACTCGTCGCGGTACGACACGCCCACGCGCCCGCCGGTCTGTTCGAAGAGGTCCGGTGACAGCGTGGCGCCGCGGAGTACCGTGCGACCGATCGGCAATGCGTAGTCAGCGGCGCGCGGTGCACCGTCGAGCAGATCCTGCGCACTGTCGCCGAAGCCGCGCTCGACATCGACCTCGAGCCGCGTGATGTCGCTGAGCGCGTAGGCGAGGCGGACGCGGGCCAGCGGCAGCGACTCCGTGCGGTCGAGACCAGCGATGGTCCGGTCAAAGCGAACCTGGCTGTAGCCGACGTCCGCGTTCCATTCGCCGCGCGCGCCGGTCCGCGCATAGCGCAGGAAGGCGTTGTCACGGCGGTAGTCCGGCGCCAGCCCGTCGCGGTCGAAATCGACGTCGATGGTCTCGAGTTCGCCAGAGATCGCTGTCAGCACGCTTTGCTGATAAAGCGTCCGAACCGCGGCAGCAAGGCGCTGCCCGTCGAAATCTGGCGTCCGCTCCGCGGCCGTGTGCATGAAGCGAAGCTCGCCCAGCACCCGCATGTTCGTTGATGGCCGCAGGGCCAGCGTCGGGCCCG